>NZ_JQMR01000001.1:0-300000 GCF_000744825.1 Carnobacterium mobile DSM 4848 | reverse complement strand
ATCAGTGTCTATCAAGGCAACTATGACTTTGTCTATCCGGAACAAATAATTCTGACTATCGTTTTTAGTCTGCTTATTATCTTTCTGCTGATTGTCAAACCGCAACAATACCGCTGGCTTGCTTTGATTCTTTTTTTAATTACTGCTGTTGAGATGGGTACAAATGCTCAAATTGATTTGTCACGTTTAAGCTACGTTAAACAAGACTCCTTTTCAACTTATCAAAAAGAATTAGACACAACCATCGCTGCAATTCAAAAAAAAGACGCTGGTTTCTACCGAATCGAAAAAACCTTTTTGCGTTCCAAAAATGATAGTTTCCAAGCTGATTTTCCAAGCGTTTCTCATTTTAGCTCTACTTTTGAAAAAGAGATCCCGCAATTGTTTGGACGGTTGGGCTTTCCTGTAGGTGATGGTTTTATTGCCTATGCGAATGGCACTTTAGTTACAGATGCGCTTTTTGGAATCAAATATTATATCAGCGAACAAAATGAACTGTATCGTTTGCCTGAAAGAAAAGACGAATTATTAAAAGATGCCTCTTTATTAAAGCAAATAGAGGCTCTTCCGGCTGCTGAAATGGTTAATCCAGCTTTTCAATTGTCCTTGATGCAGACTAAACCAGATTTACGTGCTTATCAGCCTTTTGCTGAAACCACCCGGACGGTCTTGTACCAAAACCCTTATGCTCTGCCACTTGCGTTCGGCAGCAACAAAGCTGTGTTAGATGTCGCTGCTGAAAGCAATCAGCCAATCCAATTACAAGAAGAATTGTTACGCGGACTAACAGGAATGCCTAGTCAAACAAAAATGTTTGTTCCACTAGATTTTACGAGTACAGTCTATCAAAATGTGTCCGTCTCTCAAACCAGTCAAAGACAAATGTATACCAAACAGATTTCTAATGAAGAAGCTTCTGTTACGTTCCAATTTAAACCGGAAACAAATGGTGCTTATTATGTAACATTAGGACCAAATGTCAAAGAAGAGGATACAGCTATTTACTTAAATGGGCTTCCATTTACGCAATATCCTACTTACCGTGATGTGTTAGTCTTGAATTTGGCCAATGTAAACAAAGGCGACACAATTACCATTAAGTTTTCCTTGAAAAAATCAACCCTGCTTTTAGAAGATACGCAGTTGTATCAATTAGATCAAACTGCTTTCACATCAGCTATCGATCAATTACAACAAAGTGGTATGGACATAACCGAACACAGCAATGTTCGGATTAAAGGAAAAGTAACTATCCAAGAAGATCAGAAGCTGCTGTTTACCTCCATTCCATACAGTCAAGGCTGGACAGTGAAGATCGATGGCATTCCCGCAAAAACAGAAAAAGCAGTAGATAGTTTATTAGCAGTCCCAATAAAATCGGGAACACATACGGTTACTTTTCAGTATCGGACACCTTGGTTCAAAGAAGGCATGATTTTGTCTCTAATTTCAGCACTTCTCTTACTGATTACTCATCTAGCTGTATTAAAAACAAAAAATTATCATTTATTTAAAGGAGAACAGAATGACTAAAAAAATAAAAATTACGCCGCCTAAGCTAACTCATGATTTGCTGCCTGGAAACTTTGACGAATTAGAACATGAAGCTTATTATACGAATACTCTTTTTCAGGATTGTTCATTATCCGATGTTTCTTTTGAAAAAGTATGTTTTAAAAACGTTGCTTTTGTCAATGTTACTTTTGAAAATTGTCAGTTTCACCAAATAGAGTTACTGGATGTAACGTTTGAAAAATGCAATATCAGCAACACGGAGATGATTGAAGCCATCATTCAACGTGCTCAATTTGCCAATACGAAGTTTTTAGGAACTAATTTTGCTGAATCATCAATCATGGACACCACTTTTACTGAATGCTTTGGCAACTATGGATCGTTTAGTTATGCTTCTTTAAAAAGAGTGTGTTTTACTAAAACTTCATTGATTGAAAGTGACTTTTTCGAAATCAAGTGGCAACATTTATTTTTTGAAAAATGTGAATTAGACGGAGCAAATTTCATGCAGACAAATATGAAGGGATTGAATTTAAGTTCCTCTACTTTTGACCGTATTGCTATATCCACTGACTTACTCAAAGGCAGCATTTTAAATGCTGGACAAGCCTTGGTAATAGCTGGCGCTTTAGGCATTCAAATCGAATAATACTAGAAAAGCTCTTTGTCTCTTTGATAAGAGCTTTTTTGATTGGTTTGTCTGCTAGACTGCCTCTACCGGACAATTCAACATGATTTTCCGCTGCTTTTGTCTGCTAGACCGCCTCTACCGAACAATTCAACATGATTTTCCGCTACTTTTGTTTGCTAGACTGCTTCTACCAGACAATTCAACATGATTTTCCGCTGCTTTTGTCTGCTAGACCGCCTCTACCGGACAATTCAACATGATTTTCCACTGCTTTTGTCTGCTAGACCGCCTCTACCGGACAATTCAACATGATTTTCCGCTGCTTTTGTCTGCTAGACTGCCTCTACCGAACAGTTCAACATGATTTTCCGCTGCTTTTGTTTGCTAGACCGCCTCTATCTGATATTTTCTCAATAATTGACTGAAGAAAAATGAATGATTATGAAGCCTTAAGACAGCACAAAAATAAAGCAGACGGATAAGTGGCTATTCCGTCTGCTTTATTTTGTTTTGCTTTATTTCATTCAGCTGCTTTTATTTTGCTGCTGCGTAATTTTTTGCTGCTTCTTCCCAGTTTACTAAGTTCCAGAATGCTTTGATGTAATCAGCACGAACGTTTTTGTAGTTCAGGTAATAAGCATGTTCCCATACGTCTAATCCTAAAACTGGAGTTTTGCCTTCAGATAATGGAGAATCTTGGTTTGGTGTTGAAGTGATGGCTAATTTTCCGCCGTCTACTACTAACCACGCCCAACCAGATCCAAAACGGCCAGCTGCTGCTGCTGCAAATTCTTCTTTAAATCTGTCTAAGCTGCCAAAAGTAGATTCGATTGCTTCTTTCAATTCACCAGTTGGTTCGCCGCCGCCTGTTGGAGAAAGAATTTTCCAGAAAAAGCTGTGGTTTGCATGTCCGCCACCATTATTACGTACTGCTGTGCGTATTTCTTCAGGAACTGCTGTCAAATTAGAAACCAATTCTTCAATTGATTTTTCTCCTAATTCTGGGTGTTTTTCGATTGCCTTATTTAAATTCGTCACATAAGTGTTGTGATGTTTGTCATGGTGCAAATGCATCGTTTCTTCATCAATAGAAGGTGCTAACGCATCATATGCATAAGGTAATTCCGGTAATTCATAAGCCATAATTAAATTCCTCCGTATATATATTTTTTGTGATTCCTTTGCTACCTTTTAAATGTAACACCTTTCATATAAAAATTCAAAGCCTTTGCCTTTATTTTTGATACAACACTTTTCTTTTCTAAGATTTTTGTGAAAAATTCCTTATTGATATTGAGTTTAATACTATAAAAGACTACAATAATAAAGAACGTCTTTTATAATAAGGTTAGGAGAGGATAAATATTTATTTTTTAAATTTGATAAAAACAGCTTTTATTCATCCAGAACAGTTAGCCACCGCACGTAGTCTAAAAAAGAGAAATGTTTTTCTTTATCTCTTACTTTTAGCTTTCATAACAGCCATTCCTACCTGGATCCAAGGAAATCAGATTCTAAAAGACATCAAGCACGATGGACAAACGATCGATGAACATCTGCCAGCCTTTAAAATTGAACAAAATCAACTCGTTACCGATGAATCTGTAGAAAGTTTTATTTACCAAACTGATTCTATTATTTTTACTTTTGATCCTACCGGCAAACAAACCGTTGCAGATGTAAACAATAATACTATTGGTACAACGATTGGTGTAGCTTTACTTAAAGATCGCTTTTACTTAAACGCTCCTGGGTATCCTATTGAAATACCCTATTCCAACATGAATGGCATTACAGATCAGTTTTTTACTGATTTAGTGACCGGAACACAAACAACAAATCGTTTTGTGTTTATCTTTTCATTCGTTCTGATTTGGTTGATCAGTTTAGTCCTTGTTGTGATCTACAATTTACTGTACACGGTTTTTGCTAATCTTATTGCAGCTGTAAGTCGGCGGCCTTTACGTTTTGGCGATAATTGGAAAATTGTACTCGCAGCTTCAACTTTACCGACTTTCTTCTTTGCAATACTCAACAGTTTCAACTTAACTCCTTATCTTCAATTGGAAGTCAAAATGGTTGTAACACTGTATTTTTATTATTTGGCAATTAGAAAGTTGCCTAAGTAGTCTTTGCCTACTGAATAAAAAAGACCAGTAAACGAGAAATTTCGTTTACTGGTTTTCTTATGTTATTTTTTTTTATTTGCTTTCTTAATTGCATTCGCTTGTGTACGGCGTTCAACACGGCGTTTTTTAACGTTGCTTGCTTTAATTGCACGTCCCATTTTTTTCTTATATCCAGGTTTGATATTTTTTTTCGCTTTTTTTATCATTCCCCGAGTTGCTCCATCAAGGGGTTCTGATTTTACCTTTTCGCGTTGAGCACGACGTTTACGATCAAAAGTATCAACAATTTCCCCATTTTTAACGGTTTTAGGTTCAAAAGTAATACCTAATTTTTCAATGTCAATAATCAGGTTTTCATCGCTAGGCGCATATAAAGTAATGGCTGTTCCTTTAAGGTTGTTTCGTCCTGTCCGGCCGACACGGTGAATAAAGAAATCCAAATCGCGCGGAATCTCAGCATTGATGACATGAGAAACTCCTTCAATATCAATTCCACGAGCTGCTAAATCTGTCGCTACTACAAATTGGTATTCTAAATTTTGAACTTGCTTCATAACCCGTTTCCGCTCACGAGGAGGAATGTCCCCATGAATTTTAGCAACTTTTACTCCTCTAGCTTTTAGTCCCTCAGCGATCTCATCTACTTTTGCTTTCGTATTAGCAAATATCATCACTAAATAAGGTTGTCCAATCATCAGCAATTCATAAATAACATCAATTCGATCTCTGCCTTTAGTTGAAATCAACCAATTCTCAATAGAAGAAGAAATAACTTCTTTTGGTTGAATGTGTTCATATAAAGGATTTTCCATATATTTTTTTAAGAACGGCTTTAACTTGTTAGGAATCGTTGCTGAGAAAACTAACATTTGTAATGGCGTCGGTAACTTACTAGCAATTTGATCAATATCTTCCAAAAATCCCATATCGAGTGTCATATCTGCTTCGTCAATTACCAGTACAGGTGCAGTATGGATCAATAAGGCGTTTTCGGTTACCAAATCTAAGATGCGTCCAGGTGTGCCTATGACAACATGCGGTTGGGTACCTGCCAATTTTGCTATTTGTCGTTTTTTATCTGTCCCGCCGACAAAGTTTTGTACAATGATTCTTTCTGGTGCTTTTTCAACGAGTTGAAGTGCTGCTTGATAAATCTGTTCCGCCAATTCTCGGCTTGGAGTTGTAATGACGACTTGTACTTCTTTTTTTGCCGGGTCAACTGCATTGATCAAAGGCAATAAGAACGTATGCGTTTTACCAGATCCTGTTTGAGATTGACCAATTACGCTCTTTCCTTTTTTTATAGCAGGAATAAGTTTGTCTTGCACTTCAGTCGGCTGAGTAAATCCTATTTCGTTGATTGCTTCTATTAAAAATGGATGTAAATTAAATTTTTCAAATGTATGTTCCACTATTGTCCGCCTCTTTTCTATCGATACTCTTTTGCATCTTGTGTATTATACCATAATCAGCCTTCATTCGTTAAGAAATTGTTCGTTCTATGAGGATTTTGCCATTGTTTTACTTGACAATAGTCTTCCATTTGGAAACCAATGTTCATAAAATTAGTTTATGATTGACAATTGTATTTTTTATTTGCCTTGCCATCTCTTTATTTTTTAATCACCGGTTGACTTGAATAGACAATTTCTATTTAATGAAGTTGTAGTATTTTATTGATCAGGTTTGATTGATTCTAACAACAGATACTTGTATAATATGGAAGATGACCGTTTGCGAATAAAGCGCTACACAAGGTTATATCGAAAGAGAGGTAAAGATAAATGAGTAAAGAAAAGATTGCTCTGTTTACTATTTTTGGTGGAACAGGAGATTTGGCAAAGAGAAAACTATATCCTTCTCTTTATCGATTGTACAAAAAAGGTTACCTTGCGGAAAAATTTGCAGTAATCGGAACAGCAAGAAGAGAATGGACAGATGATTACTATCGTGAAATCGTCGTGAATTCTATTCAAGATCTAGTAGAATCTCCTGAACATGCCCAAGAATTTGCAAGTCATTTTTATTATCAATCTCATAATGTGACTGATATCGAACATTACGATATCCTTAAGCTTTTATCAGAAACTTTAGATACTCGTTATCAATTAGAGGGAAATCGATTGTTTTATCTAGCAATGTCTCCTAAGTTCTTTGGTGTCATTTCACAGAATTTAAAAGACTGCAACTTGCTTACAGCTGAAGGTTTCAATCGCTTGATTATTGAAAAACCATTTGGCCACGATTACGAAAGTGCGCTTGAATTGAATAACCAAATTCGTGCATCATTTGAGGAAAATCAAATTTACCGTATCGACCATTATTTAGGAAAAGAAATGGTTCAGAATATTTCTGCAGTTCGTTTTGCTAATAATATGTTTGAAGCTATGTGGAATAACCGTTATATCGATAATATTCAAATCACTTTAAGTGAATCGATTGGGGTAGAAGAACGAGGCGGATATTATGATACCAGCGGCGCGTTGAGAGATATGCTGCAAAACCACATTCTTCAAGTCATTTCGCTATTGGCAATGGAGCCTCCAACTCGTTTGCAAGATAAGGAAATTCGTACAGAAAAAATTAAAGCCTTGCAAGCAGTCCGTCTTTTCAAACCAGAAGAAGTGTCTGACTACTTAGTCCGCGGCCAATATGGTCCAAGTTCCATCAGCGGTGAAGAATTGAAGGGTTACCGGGAAGAATTCAATGTTGCTCCTGATTCTCAGACAGAAACCTTTGTAGCTGGAAAAATCATGATCGATAATTTCAGATGGTCTGGTGTTCCTTTTTATTTCCGGACTGGTAAAAGGTTAACGAACAAAGGTACGCAAATTGATATCGAATTTAAAAATGTTCCTTTAAACTTATTTGATAACAATGATGAGCCTTTACCCCCCAATGTCTTAACTATTTATATTCAACCTATTGAAGGATTTTCTTTAGAATTGAATACTAAAAAAGTAGGTCTTGGTCTAGAAACAGAAACCTTGCAATTAGAGCATAAACATTCTGCAGAAACTACAGCTAATAGTTCAGAAGCATATGAAAAACTGATTTTGGATTGTCTGAATGGAGATTCTACCAACTTCACTCACTGGGATGAAGTTGCGAGCTCATGGAAATTCGTTGATATTATTCGTAAAGCTTGGGATAATGAGATAGTAGAATTTCCTAACTACCCAAGCGGTTCTATGGGTCCGGTCGAAAGTGATCAGGTTCTAACAAAAGATGGCTTTAAATGGCACTGGTGTCCTGACAAACAGTAGAAACAACGAAGTGCAACAAGAAGTATTTAAAGCTAATTTTATAAAAAATAAAGGAGAGTTGGATTTTTTACCAACTCTCCTTTATTTTTATGCATTTTTTGGTCTAATAGACGTTTCCTTCATTCTTTCCTGATCATCAGGATCGCCGCCATAACGGGTTTCGGTATTTAATTTAGCAATTTCTTTCATATCTTCTTCTGTTAATGAAAAATCAAATAATTCACTATTTTCTTTAATCCGGTCAGCATGGACAGATTTAGGAATGATCACTTCTCCTCGTTCTAAGTGCCAGCGTAAAATCACTTGTGCGGGAGTTTTAAAATATTTTTGCCCAATATCTTTTAATATCGGGTTATTTAAGAGATCAGATTTCCCTTGACCCAATGGTCCCCATGCTTCATGGAGAATCCCGTTGGCTTTCATATACTCATGGAGCTCATTTTGAGGAAACTCAGGATGCGTTTCGATTTGATTGATCATCGGTTGCATTAATCCTTGATTTTTTAATTCTTCTAAATGGTGAATTTGGAAGTTCGATACACCAATTGCCCGAATTTTTCCAGCTTCGTATAACTCAATCATAGCTTTCCAAGTTTCAACAAATTTTGGAGCAGCCCAATGGATCAAATACAAATCTAAGTAATCTGTTTCTAATTTATCTAATGATTCTTGAAAAGCAATTTTTGTTTGTTCATACCCTTGATCGTAGTTCCATACTTTAGAAGTTATAAAAACATCCTTACGTGGTATCCCTGCTTCTTTCAGCCCGCGTGCTACATATTGTTCGTTTCCGTATATTTTAGCCGTATCAAAATGTCGGTATCCTACCTCAACGGCCGTTTTAACTGCTTCGACTAATTCTTTTTCATCTTTCATTAAAAAAACGCCTAAACCTAATTTAGGAATTTTTACTCCATTGTATAATTCATAACTTTCAAGTAATGCCTCACCCATAAATGAACAACTCCTCTTTATTATTTACTCTATTATCATAGGACAACTTTGCTTCAAATTACAAGCGAGACGCATCTAGATCGGTTTGATTTGTAAAGAACTCTCGCAGATCTTGTCTTAGGCTTTTGATAGCTCCCTGCTGGTCGCTTTCTAAATTTAATACTAGCAAAGGTTCATGTAAACTCAACCGCAAAAGCAGCCAGCCTGTACCATACTTTCCACTTGTGTTGACCCTGACTCCTTCTAAATTATTGGGTTCAACTGTTAAGTCAGGAGTTTTTTGAATAAATTCTTTGAATCTCTTAAGTACTGTCATTCCTGTTTCTTGAACAGCTTCTGATAAAATGCGGAAACGAACCTCATCTGTTTCTACCGGTTGTTTTAATGCTTCTATTAAACTGATAATGGTTTTATTCTCTTTTTGCAGTACAGCATCAGCTATTAATATTCTTGCAGCTAAATAAGCGCCGTCATCCAAGAAAAAGTTTTCTTTTAGTGCCGCATGTCCACTTGTTTCAATTGCTAAACTAGTTGGGATCCCCTCTTTGTTGAGCTCTATCGCTTGATTGATTACGTTTCGATAACCGGTTAAGTAGCGGTTTTGCTTTCCGCCTAAGTCTTCAATAAACGTTTTCAAATGTTCCGAAGTGGTGGAATTAGTTACAATAGTCGTTCCAGGGTTTTCTTTGATCAAAATAGCTGCGATAACAGCAATCAAATTGTTTCGATTTAGCGTTACTCCTTCATGGTCAACTAATGCTGAGCGGTCAACATCTGTGTCAAAAATAATACCTAAGTCTGCTTTATTTTTCAAAACAGCTGTTTGAATACTTTGCATTGCTTCTTTGTTGTCCGGATTAGGAATATGATTAGGAAAATTACCATCCGGCTCCAAAAATTGGCTACCTTTTATATTCGCACCTAGTTTTTCTAAAACTTCAGTTGCAAAGAAACCACCCGCTCCATTGCCAGCATCTACAACAATATGACGTCCAGTCAGTGGTTGCTTATAATTAGTTGGATCATTGATCCATTTTTGAATTTTAGCAACTAAATCAACAGCATAATCTGAGAGCAAAGATTTTTTTATCACTATTCCTGTGCTTTTTTCCAAAGTAATGTCGTGCGGTGCTGCATTTTTTAAAATGTATGCAATGTCCTCATGTTCTGCACCGCCGTCTTTAGTAAAAAATTTTAACCCATTGTATTCATACGGCAAGTGACTAGCTGTTATCATGATCGCTGCATCACACTGATACTCCTCATATTGCGTCGACATAAACATAGCCGGTGTTGTTGCTAATCCAGCATCGATAATATCGATACCGATTTTTGTTAAGTTCTCGATCAGAATAGTCTGAATACGTTGCGCAGATAACCGACTATCATAACCGATTGCTACTTTTATAGCGTGTGCTTGATCAACCGGCAGCTGTTTAACTTCTTTTAACCAAACTGCCAGTCCATATGCGATACGTTCAATCCGTTCATCTGTTAAGGTTACTTGGTTATCACTTGTTTGTAGGGCAATTCCACGAATATCCGAGCCATTTTGTAAACTGGCTAAACCTGAATCTGATACCGCTGACATTCTTCTACCTCCCCTGCCTTCTTTAGTATTAGAGATTTACCCATCTGTGTAAATAGTCATACATTTTAGTAGCGTCTTCTTCATCTTTCGAAATAATTAAACAGGTATCGTTTCCAGCAATCGTTCCCACTTTCTCTGGAAAATCAATGGCATCCATTAAAGCACCAATAACATGAGCATTCCCAGGGATAGTCATCAATATAGTCATAAATTGAACGCGTGTTAGTTTAATAACGACTTCGCTTAATGTTGATTGCAATTTTTCTTCATTCGACATTTTATTGTTTTGAAAAAGGGCATACTTAACATTTCCATTTGAAGTAGTTGTTTTCACCAAATGCATTTCTTTAATATCACGAGAGATTGTTGCTTGAGTTGCCTCTACCCCTTCTTCTTTGAGGTAATGCAACAACTCTTCTTGCGTACCAATGTCATAATTATTAATTATTTGCTTGATAGCTAATTGACGATTTGATTTTTTCACTGTCAGACCTCCTTATAATTAAACGATTCTTTATTATTATACCAAAAAAAAGATGAATCCGCTTATATTTCATGATTTCTTTCCAAAAAGATGAATAAAAATTCTTTTTGAAAAGATTGGAATTATTCAGTATGATTTGTTATAATCAATAAATAAATATAAATATTCTTTCGTTGATGAAGAGAGTACTGTTTGGAATTGTTTTAAGCGAGTTGGGATGGTGTGAGCCAATAGCAAAAAAAACAGGAAGCGCACTTTTGAGAAAATAATTTGAAATTAGTAAAATTATTCGGTTTTGTTTGCCGTTATCTAAAAACAAGTGGTTTTGTCTTTTAGGCAAAGCAACAAGAGTGGTACCGCGGGCTTAATCTCGTCTCTTTTTTGATTTAATTATTGAATCAAATCAGAGGCTTTTTTTGTGTCTACGATTAAGAAATAGATCAATCAATTTATATAGGAGGAAAAAAAATGAATTACAAATTAGTGATTGCTGAAGCTTTGCACCAGCAAATCGGTGACACCTTACCAATGGAAACAATTTTCAACTTGCTTGAAAAGCCTAAAACAGCTGAACACGGAGATGTGGCTTTTCCTACTTTTACATTAGCAAAAACGTTTCGTAAAGCTCCTCAGCTTATTGCTGCTGAATTAGGTGAAGTGGTTTCTTCTCCTATTATTGAAAAAATTGAAGTAGTTGGGCCTTATTTAAACTTCTTCTTAGCTAAAAAAGCAGTTAGTAAAGCTGTTCTATCAGATGTATTGCAAGAAGGGGCTCATTACGGAGACCTAACTATTGGAGAAGGGAAAAATGTTCCAATCGATATGTCTTCTCCTAATATTGCTAAACCCATTTCAATGGGACATCTGCGCTCAACAGTTATCGGAAATGCCTTGGCTAATATTTATCACAAAGTTGGCTATCAACCTATTAAAATCAATCATCTTGGGGACTGGGGCACACAATTCGGTAAGTTGATTGTCGCTTATAAACTATGGGGAGATGCAGATGCCATTGCTGCTGAACCGATTGCTGAACTCTTACGCCTTTATGTAAAATTCCATTCTGTGGCTGAAGAAAAACCAGAACTTAATGACAATGCACGTGAATGGTTTAAAAAATTAGAAGATGATGAACCTGAAGCTGTTTCTCTTTGGCAATGGTTCCGAGAAGAATCTTTGAAAGAGTTCAATCATATTTATGATATGTTGGACATCCACTTTGATTCGTTTAACGGAGAAGCTTTCTATAACGATAAAATGGATGAAGTCGTGAACCTTCTGGAAGAAAAAGATTTATTGAAAATCAATCAAAATGCCAGTATCGTCGACTTAGAAAAGTACAATTTAAACCCAGCTTTGATTAAAAAATCAGACGGTGCTACTTTATACATTACTCGTGATTTAGCTGCAGCTATCTACCGCAAACGCACTTATGATTTTGCCCAAAGCTTATATGTAGTTGGAAATGAACAAAGCAACCACTTTAAACAATTAAAAGCTGTTTTAACTGAAATGGGTTATGAATGGTCGAATGATATGCACCATGTCCCATTTGGCTTGATCACACAAGGCGGCAAAAAACTTTCTACCCGCCAAGGAAAAATCGTACTGCTTGAAGAAGTTTTAAATGAAGCAATCGGCTTAGCTCATCAACAAATTGAGGAAAAAAATCCTGATTTGCCAAATAAAGATGCAGTCGCTGATCAAGTTGGAATTGGTGCGGTAATTTTCCATGACTTAAAAAATGATCGCTTGAACAACTTTGACTTTGTTATTGAGGAAGTTGTGCGTTTTGAAGGCGAAACAGGTCCTTATGTCCAATACACAAGAGCACGTGCAATGAGTATCTTACGCAAAGCTGGAGTTGTAGACATAGATGTTGCTGGAGAATATGCATTAGACGATCCTTACAGCTGGGAAATCATTAAATTATTACAAGAATACCCTGATATCGTTCAAAGAGCTTATAATAAACTGGAACCTTCCGTTATTGCTAAACATGCCCTTCACTTAGCGCAAGCTTTTAACCGCTACTATGCAAACAGCAAAGTCTTAGTTGAGGATGCAGAAAAACCTGCACGTTTAGCCTTAGTCCAATCTGTTGCCGCAGTTCTAAAAGAGGACTTGCGATTATTAGGAGTCAAAGCTCCCGACCAAATGTAGCATTAGAAAAAGAACAAAATAACTAAAAAAAGCTGCTATTCTTTGATTGAATGGCATAAACCTCCCAAAGACTAGTGATTTCTTTATTCTTTGGGAGGTTCTCTATTTTTAGTCGACTTTCAAAAAAGAAAAAATAGAATCCAGCTCGATTTTAGTAAACGTTTCTGCCGCTTTTTTTCCTCTCCTCTCTTCTATTTTTTAAGCTGGATGATAAAAATAACTTGTATTCAAGAAACGATAATTTAAATCGCTTTATTTCTTAAGGTTCGTGTTTAACGACAATAAAACGACTATTTTTTTATTTATTATGGAAATATACCGGAAATGATACAATTATTGATTGCAATCTGTTTTCAAAAGAACTATGATGATAAATGGCATAATTCTATATTCATTTAGGAGGAAAGTACGTTGAATAAATTCTTTCAATTAGAACAAAATAAAACAACTGTACAAACAGAAGTTTTAGCTGGGTTAACAACATTTTTAACAATGGCTTATATTATTGTCGTTAATCCGGTCATTTTATCCGCTGCTGGGATTCCATTCAATCAAATTTTTATGGCAACCATTGTTTCAGCCGTCGTTGGTACTACTTGGATGGCTTTAGCAGCTAATTACCCAATTGGTGTTGCACCTGGTTTGGGTTTAAATGCTTATTTTGTTACCGTAGTGGCTGGCGGGGTCGACTACAAAACAGCTTTTTCTTCTGTTTTTGTAGCAGGAGTCATCTTTTTACTACTTTCTTTTACAACTTTCCGGGAACGGCTGATTGGTGCTATTCCTGAAACTCTAAAATCAGCTATTACTGCTGGTATCGGTTTATTTATTGCCTTTGTCGGCTTACGTTTAGCCGGTGTTATTGTCGGAAATGAAGAAAGTTTAGTTGCATTGGGTAACCTTCATGACCCAGCTGTTCTGTTAACATTATTTGGGATTGTATTAAGTGTCGTACTTATGGTGTTAAATGTTAAAGGAGCTCTTTTTATCGGGATGGTCGTTCTCACATTAATCAGCTATGTTATGAAATTGATTCAATTTGATGGGTTTATAGCCTTGCCGAATTTCGGCTCAGAATTAATGATCACTAATCCCATCACACCTTTTACCGATATTGTCTCTCATGGCCTATATGGTGCCGTGATTTCATTCTTGTTGATCACTGTTTTTGATACTACCGGAACTATGATCGGTGTCACGAAAAAAGCCGGCTTGATGAAAAACGGTACTTTAAAAAATGCCAAGCAAGCTTTGTTATCCGATGCTCTTGGAACTACGGTAGGATCGATTTTCGGCACGAGTCCCACTACTGCTTTTGCTGAATCTGGTACGGGGGTAGCTGCTGGCGGGCGTACAGGTTTGACTGCTTTAACGATCGCTGTTCTTTTTGCTTTATCCAGCTTCTTCTATCCCCTGTTCAGCGTGATTTCTAGTGTATCCGCCATTACTTCTCCAGCTTTAGTTATTGTAGGAACTCTTATGATGGCCAGCACAGCTGAAATCGATTGGTCTGACCTATCTGAAGCATTTCCAGCCTTTATTGTCATCTTAACGATGCCGCTTACCGGCAGTATCGCAACTGGTCTGGCTTTAGGCTTCATTACTTACCCAATTACAAAAGCCGTCAAAGGACAAGCAAAAACGGTTCACCCTTTTGTTTATCTTTTTGCCGTGTTATTTATTATCCAACTTTTCTTCTTAACCTAATTATAAGCTAACGAAAAAACACTTTAGTAACAGCACATCAGTCTGTTATTAAAGTGTTTTTATCTGCTTTTAACTAATAAATCAATTGCTTCTTGAATGCTTTCTTGGTTGCTCAGACCTTCGTCCATACTTTCAGCAACGCACTCCACTAAATTTTCAGCTACAATGATTCCCATAGCCCGATCAATGCTTGTGCGGATAGCAGACAATTGAGTAACGACACTTTTACAATCCTGCCCTTCTTCGATCATCTTAATTACACCGCGCATTTGTCCTTCTGAACGTTTGATTCGATTGATCACTTTTAAATTAGGTTCTTTTATTTTACTATCTTGTTCCAATCAAACTACCTCCAATATGATTTACTGTCTGTTTCTATTATTTTTGTTGATTCCGTTTTAAAGTAAATTTTTTTGGCACTGGGTCAAAACCGCCTTTTACTAATGGGTGGCACCTTAAGATCCTTGCTATTCCCATTAACGTTCCTTTTAAAGCACCATGACGGTCAATCGCTTCGATTGCATAACTTGAACAGGTAGGGTAATAACGACAGGTTGGCGGAAATAAAGGCGATATGCCTTTCTGATAAGCTCTGATTGCTTTAATAAAGATTTTTTTCATATTTCTTCCCCACCTTCTTTCATCATATTATACCCAGCACCGTATAATTTGTAAAGCACATCCTTTTTTAAGAATAAAAACTCTCTAAAAGACAGATGTACTCTTTTAGAGAGGAGAATTTAATTAAGCTAATTTATCATTTTCATAGTGATGGGTCAATTCCATATTCACAAAATCTTGTTGGCGCAAAGCTTCATAAATTAAAATTGCCGCAGTATTTGAAAGGTTTAATGAACGAATATGGGTATCATCCATTGGAATTCGTAAGCAGTCTTCTTCATGCTCCCGCATAAACTCTTCCGGTAAACCAGTAGTTTCTTTGCCGAAAATAAAATAATGATCTTTTTCAACATCGGTATAGTCAACATCACTATAGGTTTGGTGTCCGAACTTGGTAATCAAATGAAGCTGCCCTTCTTTTGCGCTTTCTAGAAAATCCGGCAAACTGGCGTGATAGGTAATGTTTACTTCACTCCAATAATCTAACCCAGCTCTTTTTAACTGTTTATCATCCGTTGAAAAACCTAATGGTTCAATCAAATGCAATTGTGTATTGGTTCCCGCACATGTTCTGGCAATGTTTCCAGTATTGGCAGGGATTTGAGGTTCAAATAAAACGATATGGTTTGGCATCTTTTCTTTCCTCCTGAATGGTTACTTTCTTTTGTCTTTTTTATCTTTAATAGCGGAAATTGCTTGTTCTATTTCAAATCGAGCTTCTGGGTTCGTCTCTTTTTCAACTGCTTCTTCTAAAAATTCCAAAACTAATTCATCTTTATAAGAAACAATTTTAGCAATTGACCAAGCGGCTGTTCCACGAATAACTGGACGAGGGTCTTCTTCAATACACCGCAACAACTCTGGCAAAGCCGACTTATCACGGTAATTCCCTAAAGCTATGATTGCATTGCGCTGCAGCGGCTTTTTTCCACGCCAAGAACCTGCCATGTGGCCAAATTGTTCTTTAAAATCTCGATTGCTGATCGTGAGCATCGGTTTTAATTTCGGCATCACTTTTTCTGGTTCTGGCTCCATTTCTGGATGAAAATTGGCATTCTTCCCTTTGTTATAAGGACAGACGATTTGACAAATATCACAGCCATAAATAACATGCCCCATTTTCCGCCTAAATTCTTCAGGCATCATTCCTTTTGTTTGGGTCTGATAAGAAAGACATTGTTTAGCATTCATACGTCCATCTCCAAGCAAGGCACTTGTTGGACAAGCATCTACGCAGCGAGTACAATCACCGCAACCAAAAGGGACAGCTTTATCACTAGGAAAATCTAAATTTGTAATGATTTCACCTAAGTAAACATACGAACCGTATTCTTCTGTAATCAGCAAACCATTGCGGCCTATAAAGCCTAATCCTGCTCGCTGAGCAACTGCTACATCAACCAATTCTCCAGTATCGACCATGGGTTTATACGTAACAGTATCTCCTGCTTCTTGACGAATGTAGTCAATCAATTGATTCATTTTTTCACGTAAAATGTCATGGTAATCTGTCCCCCATGATGCACGGGCAAACTCTCCCCTTCTTTCTCCTTTTACACGAGGCGGCGGATTTTCTATTTTAGTTGGATAAGCTAAAGCTATGGAGATGATTGATCGTGGATTTTTAAAAATCAATTCAGGATAAACACGTTCTTGGATATTTTTGTGCTCAAAACCAGAATGATGGCCTTTGGCTTGTTGCGCTGTTAACTTGTTCTCCAATTCAATAAATGGTTCAGCTGTTGTGAAGCCAATTTTATTGATGCCGATTCGTTTGCTCTCCTCAATAATTTTTTCTTTGAGCTCTGCTTGCATCATCGTCAACTAGATCCACCCCTTCACATCAGAACTTCTCTACTTATTTTAGCATAATTTTTTTAAAAAGTTCATCCATTTTCCTCAATTTGGTAGACAATAGCATAGCCTATACTAACTATCAAAAAAACAACAAAAAAAACGCATCGCTTCGGTGTCCAGCACTGCGAAACGATACGTTAATGAAGCTTTTTTAAGTTTCACTAACTTTTATCAAAATCTGATGGATTCCTGATAAAAACGAATGAACAAAAATAGCTTATACGTAATATAACACTGATAGACATATCTTGCAACCAAGAAAGCCCAATTGATACAATTGGAAGCGTTCGCCCAAAAAACAAAACTTCACAAATCAGACACAATTCCTTTACTAAGTAGTTCCAATCAATAAACAAACGTCTACTGTCACACTTGTCAGCGGGTGTTCCAGCGCATATTGCTTAGCAGTCTCGCTGGCTCCCCAGCTTAGTGGTGTCATTTTCATTAAATCTTTAAAAGCCTCATCTCCTAAAGGAAATTGATACCGAACACGTTGCGTTGCTATTGATGAAAAATGTTCTTTAAACTTTTTGATCACTAACTCATTAGAATAATCTTGCCGCTCTTTTTGATCACGATAAAAAAGAGCACGTAACTCCATTAGATAATCTTTTTCCGGTACCACTTTTATCACTTGGCCGCCCGGTTTCAATAGACGCTCAAATTCTTGGTAATTGGAAGGCGAAAAAATATTCAAAATGGTATCGTATTGGTTCGTTGCAAAAGGCGACTGGGCTAAATCAGCTACACACCAAAAAGCACTGGTAAAATGGCTGGCAGCTAACTGGATCGCATCTTTAGAAATATCAAAACCGATTCTTTGCCCTTTTAACCCTAGTCCCGTTAAGTAATCTAGTTGCGAGCCTTCTCCGCAGCCTACATCCAAAAGATGTCCGGTTTCTTTATTTTGTATGTGCTGGTACACAGAGTCCAGTAAAGGGTTGAACAAGCCTGCTTGAGCTATCTGGAACCGTGCAGTCAGCATTTCTTTATCGTATTCGTTTTTTGATCCTTTCAATAAAAAATAAAGAGTACCTTTTTTTGACAGATCAAATAAATGACCCGATTCACACCGTAAGCTTTTGTTTTCTACTTGTTGGAAAGCTTGGCGGCAAACTGGACACTGAAACAAATCCATTTGTTCAGTTAAGAATTGTGCTGCTGAATCAATTTTTTTCACAATATAGCCTCTTTCTATTCTTCAGATTCAATCGTTTTTTTCAATTGGATCATCAGTGGTTTTAACCAATCTATTAAGTTGCCTGTTTGGAAACCTTCTGCCTCAATTTTAGCGACTTTTAGGTAATGATCATGAGCTACACTAAATGGTGATTGTTTCTCTTGGTCATTTGTATAGAATACATCTGCTTTTTTTGCTAGGCTTTCTTCTAACCAATCAACAAAAACAGCAATAGAGATAACCTGGTCAGCGCTCGCATTGTAGATTCCGCTTTTTTGATTTTCGATCAACCATACGATTGCTTTAGCTGCTTCGCTTCCTTTAATAAAGCTTGTTTTAGCATCTTTTTGATAAAAGTAAATCGGTTTTTCTTGCAGCACTTTGCGGATATAAAAGTGCAATCGCTCTGTATAATCATCTGTATCTAACACGATTGGAATTCTTAATGCAACTACTGGAAAGCTGGCTTGTTGAAACAAAACTGCTTCAGCTTGTCGTTTGCCTTCTCCATAGGTCACTTCTTTCTCTGGATCTATCTGGTAATTCCAGGGATCAAAATCAATTTCGCTATAGCCTGATTTTTCTCCTTCATAAACAGCTAAAGTAGAAGTTAAAAAATAACGTTGGATTTTCCCACTCAATTTTTCAAGAATCAAATTGGCATCTTCTTTTGTAAAACAGATATTATCTACTACCATATCCCACTTCTCTTGTTGAAGCGTCGACCACCCTTCATGTTTTCCATCTGACCGATTAATAATGATTCGATTAACCTGATCTCCAAAGCTATCTGAATGGATCCCACGCGTAGCAATGGTTACTTCATAATTTTTTTCAAGCAGCAATTCAACAGCTTTTTTGCCAAAAAATCGTGTTCCGCCAAAAACGAGTATCTTTTTCATGGTTTCACTCCTCCTTCCTTTGTCTTCTATTTTATTATACGAAATAAGTGAGCCCCTTAGCAAACTCAAATAATCTGCAACTGATGGATAAGACCAATTTGTAGTATTCTTTTATATCATATCTTTCATCTCAAATTCAGTACTTTTTAATTGAGTAGTTATACAATGCTAGTTATGCTTAATTTAATTACATAATAAGAGAGCAGATCAATATAACATTGCTCTACTCTCTCTATTTCTTTTAATTGTGATTGCATTGACTTAATCAATATATAATTATTTTTCTTTTACTGCGATCCAAATTTCACTATACAGATTATTTTGATTATTATCAAATTTGGTAAATGAAATTTCAGGAGCTTTAACTAATTCATAGTTTGAATCTGGTAACCATTCAGAGTAAATTTTCCCCCAGGTTTCTTGCAGTGTCGTTGGAAATGATCCTTGGTTTGGAAAAATTGCCCATGTGTTACTTTCAACAGAAGTTTGCTCCAAGTCTGAGTAATGGTTTCTTTTTGTTGTTGCATACCCAATCATATGTGTCAAATTTCCTTTTTCTTCTAATCTTTCTTCATCAAAATTATATGAAGCATTCAAAAATTGGTAAGGATATACATCTCCCAATTCACGCATTTCGTTTCTTTGACTTTCTGTAATCGATTGTGCGAGTTCTTGTATTGCGTTGTTCTCACCTTCAAATTGAATTGGCACAACTTTGGTTATACCTACTAGATTAAACTTGTCTTTTTTTTCAATTCTAAATTCCATTGAACTTCCTCCTTTTACATCAATATAAAATGTGAGTTTAGGAAACGACTTTTGAACTTTATTTTCTGATACTTCAGAAGGTAAATAACCACTCCAATCACGAAAAGCTCTTGAAAATCCATCGATTGATTGATAGCCATATTTAAATGCAATCTCAGTCACTTTTTCTCCATCGATTAATTCAACATTTGCAGAAGCCAGTTTACGCTTTTTAATGTATTGTGATAACGAAATTCCTGCAATAAATGAAAAAGTTCTTTTGAGGTGATACTCAGATATTCCTACTGTTTTAGCAACTTTTCCTATGGACATCTCTTCGGTTAAGTGTTCTTCAATATAATCCATAAGCTGATTAAGATTTTGTATCATACGTCTCCTCCTAACTCACATCTACATAATAGCAAGAGAAAAAATTAATTACTCGACTTTTCTCAAACGAGTTTAGTCGAATTTCCCAGTTTACATATTAATCATTAACGGTAATTTTTTAGGTTTAAATTCAGAATAGTTTGTTATCAATTTCGTAACACTACTCATAAATATAAGACTATTAATACTAAGTTTTATTAGCCCTTTTTCTTTACTTCAGCTGCAAATATGCTCTATTTATAATTAAACATACTATACCATTATTGAGAAGTGGAATCACGTCTTAATTCATTGAAAAACAGGGCCCGCTTCCTTGACAAACCATTAGATGCTTAAAAGCTTTATTGTTTGCCACTCTCTGTTTAGAGTGTTATAACTAAATTAAGTACAAAATATGAAAGCATTTGAAAGGATGATGAATATGCCATGGGATATGAATGATTATCCTGCTTCATTGAAAAATTTTGATCCTTTACTCCGTAAGAAAACCATCGATATTGCCAATGCCTTACTGGCAAATGGTTACAAAGATGATCGCGCCATCCCTATTGCCATCTCTCAAGCAAAAGAATGGATGGAAAATGCTAGCGATAAAGAAAAAAAGGAGTTAAAAAAAGAATCAAATCCTAAAAAGAACGATTCTCATGATACTTCTAGTGCCAATCCAAAGTTATTGGATAAGCCTGTGGAAGTCTTTTACGAAGACGATCATTGGGTAGTTAAAACCAAAGACGCTAAACGTCCCAGTGATACTTATGATAAAAAAACAGAAGCTGTTTCACGTGCCAAAGAAATTGCTGACAATAAAGGCACAAAAGTGATTATTTATAAAAAAGATGGAACTAAAGAGAAATAAGTTTACTGCAAAAAAAAAGTACTTCCTTATTTAGCGTTGTTAATACGCAATAAGAAAGTACTTTTTTATTTTAACTATATCAACTGATTGTAGTAAAATTTCTTGCTTTTTCGTTATTGTGAAACAAACTATTATAAACTTTAAAAAAATTTCTACTTCTAACGCTAAAGAACATTTTTTTATCGAAAGTATATTAATTTATTCAACAGTATTGCTCGTTACGCTTGGCCGCCAAATCCCATCTTTTACTGCTTGAGCTTGTTCGGTGAAACGGGCATCATTTTCTACACGATAAAGATAAACAAAAGCTTTCTGAGCAATAAATTCTTGAGTCCGCTCCTGCCATACCTCGACGGTCTTAATACTGCGTTCATATTCATTAGCCGGATGATCTGCTCCATAATAACCTTCTAATCCGTCTAATTGAGATAAAGTTGTTTCGTAATCCAGCAGTTCAACTACTTCGCCATATACCCAATCTGAACTAAGAGCTTCAACCTGAAGAGCAGGATATCCTTTATATGGCATATCATACAGTTTGCCTTTGATACGGGCACGCTTTGGTTCAACGGTGAGTACTTTGCCATCTAGATAACGTTTATAATTGAATTCACCAGTTTTTAAACTGCCATAAACAAAAACTGGTCGGAAAACTTCTTCTTGCATCTTAATGAATCGCTCCTCCTACTTCTTTTAAATCTTCTTTGCCATCAAAAGCGACGATTGCTTCTATCGCTGCGGTTAATCCTTTTGTCATATCAGACAAATTCATAAACGGTTGACCCGCTTTGTCGACTACTTGTTCAGGAATGAACGGCACATGAATAAATCCGCCTTTGATTTCCGGATATTTCGTAGCAATTAAATACTGTACTTGGTACATAATGTGATTGCAGACAAATGTTCCAGCTGTATTGGAAACAGCTCCAGGTAACCCAGCTGATTTAATTGCTGTTACCATTGCTTTAACAGGCAATTGAGTAAAATAAGCTGCATCTCCTTGCTCTTGAATTGCTGCATCAATTGGCTGATTGCCTTCATTATCGGGGATACGAGCATCATCCACGTTGATTGCTACACGTTCAGGAGTAAGTGCAAAACGTCCTCCTGCTTGTCCCACATTTAAAACTACATCTGGGTGAAACTCTTCAATGGCTGATTTCACAACTTCAGCTGCTTTACCAAATACTGTTGGAATTTCTAATTTTTTAATTTCTGCACCTTTGATGGTATCCTCTAAACCTTTAACCGCTTCGAGAGCTGGATTGATTTTTTCTCCGCCAAATGGGTCAAAACCTGTTACTAATACTTTCATTTATTGTCAAACTCCTTTCAATTGTTCCATTCTTTATGAAATTTACCATATTTTTTTTAATATAGCAAAACTAACCATTCTTATTTAATGTTTGTTTTTATTTAAGTGGGCTTCTTTTAAAATGCCCAGAAGTACATTAATACAATATGAACCACAATCATTACGATAGCAAAGGGTGCTTGTTCTTTGATCACACCATTCGGATTCTTCATTTCTAATAAAGCAGCTGGTAACGCATTAAAGTTAGCAGCCATCGGTGTAATCAACGTTCCACAAAAACCAGCAGTTAAAGCCAAAGCTCCTGCGATAACGGGGTCTCCTCCTTGAGCCATAACAAAAGGCAGCCCAATACCCGCTGTGATCACTGTAAACGCCGCAAAGCCATTTCCCATGATCATTGTAAAAATAACCATGCCTAACACATAGGCGATAACGCCTAATAAACGATTGCCTTCCGGTATAAAAGTAGAGATTCCACTTGCTATAACATCTCCCACACCAGCTGCCGTAAAAATAACGCCCAGCGCTGCTAATAATTGTGGCAAGATGCCTGTCGTACCGACTTGTTGGATCATCCGATCGCCTTCATCTAAAACCATTTTTGGGTTTGATCTGGTTAGAAAAACCGCAATGACTAAAGAAGCAACAGACCCAATCCCAATTCCGACTTGTCCTCCAAGCGGTGTGAATTGTGCAACCAAAACTGCCACAACTGCTAAAGCAATAACCGGAATAAAAATTGTATTTTCCAAGCGTTCACTAGCTTTTAAAGCTTCATCTTCGTTCACTGTTTTGACTTCTCCTAAACGAACTTGTTTGAATAAGGTTAATACGCCCATCACTAGAATCAATGCTCCATTAATCATTGCCGGTATAAAGTTGCCAAACGCAAATACGATACCTAATAATAGCCAAAATAATGCTGTACCTAAACGTGTTGGGTGGTTGCTATCGCTAAAAACTTTACTAGCGGTGTACATCAACAATAAACCAACCACAATAAAGAAAAATTCTAATAAATTTGTTATAAGAGTTTCCATTGATTACTTTTCCTCCTTTTGTGCCGGCAGATTGGTTTTCTTTCCATACTTCCGTTGCAATTTACGATCGAATAAAATATTTGATCCTGCAACCATAATCAGCGCAATTAAAGCAATTGGAATAGAAGCTTGAACAATCGCAACTTCTGACACATCATATCCCAAAGATTTTAGTGTACCTGCAATCAATAAAACACCAGCTGCTGCAATAAAAGTGTTTTGAGCAAAAAAGTTACCGTAATTTTCTGTTGCAGCAGAACGTGCTTTCAGCCGTTCAATGTCTTCCTCGTCGAGTTCACCATATTTTGCCTCAGCTGCTGCTTGAGTCATCGGTTCAACCAGTGGCCGAATAAATTGTGTATGTCCTTGGATTCGAATAGAAAAGACTCCAGCTAATTCACGAATGACCATATAGATAGACAGAAAGCGACCAGGAGTCAATCCTTTCATTTTCTCAATCAGTTTAACGGATTGTTGCCGCAATCCAAATCTTTCTATTAATCCAATCATCGGTAAAGTCAGTAAAAATAAGGTTACCAGTCGGTTAGAGACAAAAGCATCTCCTAATAAAGCTAAAAAATCTGTAAATGAAATTCCTGAGACCAAAGCAGTAACCAAAGCGGCAATTAAAACAACCGCAATGGTATCAAATTTTAAAAGAAAACCTACTATAATGATCAAAATTCCAATTAGTTTAATAATTTCCATAAACGTCTCCTTCTACTCTTATCATTTTTTAATCTATTTTCGATTATACGTACAATTAAAAAGAGATGCAACCTTTACTAATAAAAAAGTGGCATCTCTTCCTAATTTTTCTATTCAATTAAGTTTATAAATGTTTTTTTTTAAGCTGATTAATTCAATACACAGACCAATTGCATCCATCGCCTGACTCAAGTCAGGTAATGCGACAGATGTCGGAGCTAAGCGGATACTGTTGTCTTTCGGGTTTTTTCCATAGGGATAAGTTGCTCCGGCTGTCGTTACTTTTACCCCGATTTTATCCAAAGCTTCCACTATCTTTGTGGCACATCCTTCTAGTGTCGTCAGGTGCACAAAATAACCGCCAGCAGGTTCTGTCCATTCAACTAATGCTTTGCCATCAAATCGTTCATGCAGTTTTTCCTTGATCAAATCAAATTTTGGTTTTAATATTGCAGCATGTTTGGCCATATGAACGGCTACTTGGTCAGGATCTTGTAAAAATTTTACATGCCGCATTTGATTTAATTTATCGTATCCAATTGTTTGATAGGATAGCTCATTAGCAATCAAAGCAATATTTTCTTTTGAAGCAGCTAATGCTGAAACACCCGCTCCTGGGAACGTTATTTTAGAAGTCGAACAAAACATCCAAACTCGGTTTGCATTTCCAGCTCTTTTACAAACAGTCAGTATATTCTTTGCTGTTTTATGCACGTCTGTTAAATGATGCACCAGATAAGCATTGTCCCATAGGATGGCAAAATCCGGTGCTTTGGTGGTCATTTTCGCTAGTCGATCAACCACTTCATCAGAATACGTTATACCTGTCGGATTGCTATAGGTTGGAACACACCAGATTCCTTTCACAGCTGAATCATTTGCTGATAAACGTTCTACTTCATCCATATCAGGTCCGTTTTCATCCATTTCTATCGGAATCATTTCAATACCTAAATGTTCAGTCATTGAAAAATGACGATCATATCCAGGACTAGGACAAAGAAATTTTACTTTTTTTTCTGCTTTCCAAGGGTGCTCCCCCATAAAAAATTTAGTTGCCAGCACCAAATACATCAAGCTTAAACTAGAATTTCCGCCGATCAGCGTTTCTTCTATTTCTGCTCCCAATAGTTCAGAAAACAATTTTTTTGCTTCATAAATCCCAGTTAATTCTCCATAATTACGAATATCAATGGTTCCATTACTGATAAAATCTTCTGGTTGGTTTAATAAACCGAGCATTGATTCAGATAAAGCCAATTGCTCTTTACTAGGTACTCCTCTTGTAATCGTTAAATTCATAGGTTTTTCAAGGTACTGCTGGTATTCTTTTTCTAATAAAGCAATGCGTTCAGTTGCTGTCTCTCTTGTTAGCTCCATCTCTTCCACACCTTTACTTTTATTTAAACTCTTTAGAAAAGTATAGCGGAGTTTCAAGTAGATATCAAAAATAATTTTCACTCACCATCTCATTAAATGATACATTGCTAATTCAAAAAAGATAATAATACTCCAGCCGCTATTGCAGAACCAATCACTCCTGCGACATTGGGTCCCATAGCATGCATCAATAAGAAATTAGCTGGGTTAGCTTTAACTCCTTCTTTTTGAACGACACGTGCAGCCATTGGGACAGCAGATACTCCTGCAGCACCAATCATTGGATTGATTTTTCCGCCTGACCATTTGTTCATAACTTTCCCCATTAAAATCCCGCCTGCGGTCCCAGCTGAGAAGGCAATCAAACCTAAAACAATAATTTGCAATGTCTCAATCGTTAAGAAAGCCCCTCCACTTGCTTTTGCCCCCACAGATAAGCCTAATAAAATCGTTACAATATACATAAAGGCATTTTGCAGTGTTTCAGTGATTTTGGGGACTTGTCCGCTTTCTTTCACTAAATTTCCAAGCATCAGCATGCCTATTAAAGGCGTAGCTGAAGGGACTACTAAGCCGACAATTAATGTCGTTATGATGGGAAAAATAATTTTTTCTGTTTTAGAAACTTCCCGTAACTGTTCCATTTTTATTTCGCGTTCTTTCTTAGTCGTTAACAACCGAATAATTGGCGGTTGAATAATCGGAATCAAGGCCATATAAGAATACGCGACAATGGCAACCGTAGATAATAAATGCGGAGCCAGTTGAGTCGTTAAAAAAATAGCGGTAGGTCCATCTGCTCCTCCAATTATTCCAATCGATGCTGCTTCTTGAGGTGTCATACCAAAAATCAATGCACCGAAAAAAGCAATAAAGATGCCAATTTGTGCTGCTCCGCCTAATAATAACGTTTTAGGATTAGCAATCAACGGTCCAAAATCAGTAGCAGCACCTAGACAAAGAAAAATCAAAGGTGGAAAGATCCCCAAATCGATTCCTTGGTAAATGTAATACAATAAACCGCCATTTTCTCCGTTTAACGGAGGGGACATCAATCCTGCTAAAGGCAGGTTGACTAAGAACATACCAAAAGCAATCGGGATCAGCAAATAAGGTTCATACCCTTTTTTTATCGCTAAATAAAGGAAAAAACAAGCTAAGACCAACATAATCAACTCTTTGTACGTCAAGTTTGCAAATCCTGAAGTTCGAATCATTTCGTTCAGAGCATCCAACATACGAATTCCTCCAATGTTTTAGAACACAACCAAAGTGTCTCCTGCTTCCACAATTTGATTTTCATGGACAGAGATACTTGACACGATTCCACTTTGAGGTGCTACTATTTCATTTTCCATTTTCATAGCTTCCAAGATACACAAAACTTCACCTGCTTCTACAGCTTGTCCTTTTTTTATAGCTAACGATAAAATTGTTCCCGGCATGGGAGCAGTTACTTTCATACTGGCAGATGATTCAGCTTCCGTATCGGAACGTGAAAAAGAAGGTGCAGGTTTTTCAGAAATTTCTTGAGATGTGGTTGGAGTTAGATCCGTTTGTTCTGGAAGTTCTTTAACAGAAACGTGATAGACTTTTCCATTTACTTGAATTTCGTATTGTTTCATTCCCAACACCCCTAATGAATTCTTTTAATCTCCGTTATTTGATAGCTTTTATTTTGTTGATCTTCGTTTGCTAAAATAAGTGCCATTAAGGCAGCCGCTAATTCTGTTTCTTCGTCTTTTACGACAATTGGTTCTTCTGTATGATCAGTTGCTGAAGGGGCTGCTTTTTCTTTACGCTGAATGAAGCGGTGCATTACTTCAATGACAAATTGTAAAATAACCAACGCTAAAAAAACAATGACTAGACTGGTTACCATAACTATAACTCCATCTATCAAAGTAAAGTCCATCTTATGTCGTCTCCTTTACATCACTGCTCTTATTTTGATCAACTTGTTTTCTTGCTGCTCGCTTTTATTTACAGTTGAGTTGGCATTTATTTGGGAGTATTTCTTTTCAAGAAAAGCTTTGCCGACTTGAGGAAACATAGCATACGTTAAAACATCTTCATCTTTTTTTGCCAACTCACCCAATTCAGCTTTTAAGCGATCAAACTCCGGTAAAATATGATTAGCCGGCCGATCCACGATCACTTCTTCGTCTTTAATGATCTGCTTTCGAAAAGCTTCTTTGACAGGTACCGGACTTTGCCCATAGGAGCCTCGCAGATATTCTTTAATTTCATTTGGCACCATTTGGTATCTTTCACCTGACAACACGTTAAAAACGGCTTGTGTGCCTACCATTTGACTCATTGGTGTAACTAAAGGCGGATAGCCTAGATCTGCTCGGACCTTTGGTACTTCTTTTAAAACTTGGTCGTATTTATCTGTGGCTTTCGCTTGCTCTAATTGACCGTATAAATTAGATAACATTCCTCCTGGTACTTGATACAAAAGCGCCTTGGGATCAACCCCCATCATTTTAGGGTTTAATACACCTGAAGCTAAATAATGATCTCGTATCGGCTTAAAATAATCAGCAATCTCTTCCAATAATGCAACGTCTACTCTTGTTTTTGCTTCTCCTTCATTTAAAGAAAGCACCATCGATTCAGTCGGAGGTTGACTCGTCCCTTCTGAAAACGGCGAAATAGCTGTATCAATTCTATCTACTCCAGCTTCCACTGCTTTTAAATAAGTCATTTGAGAAATTCCGCTGGTCGCATGAGTATGGAGGCTTAGTGGAATAGTCAGCCCTTCCTTTAACCTTTTAACTAATTTGTCAGCTGTATACGGTGTTAAGATCCCTGCCATATCTTTAATACAAATGGAGTCAGCTCCCATTTGCTGCAATTGCTCCGCTAACTTAGCATAGTAATCAATCGTATGAACATCACTGATCGTGTAGCAAATCGTCAGCTCCGCATGTCCCCCATATTTCTTCACAGCTTTCAAAGAAGCTTCTAAGTTACGCGTATCATTCAAAGCATCAAAAATACGGAAAACATTAATACCATTTTCGTGAGCTTTTTCAATAAATTTATCGACAATGTCATCTGCATAATGACGATAGCCTAATAAGTTTTGTCCTCTTAGTAACATTTGAAGTTTTGTCTGAGGTGCTCTTTTTTTTATCTCGCGCAAACGTTCCCAAGGGTCTTCATTTAAGAAACGAATAGCTGCATCAAAGGTAGCCCCGCCCCAACACTCTAAGGAATAATAACCGGTTCGATCCATTTTTTCGATAATGGGCAGCATTTCTTCCGTTGTCATACGAGTGGCCATTAAACTTTGATGAGCGTCCCGTAAAACGGTTTCTGTAATTTCCAGATATTTTTCTGACATTTTTACATCACTCCTATTCAGAGTAAAAAGTACTTGGACTAACGATCCACAACTTTTTTCATTGCTTCTAACGCTTCATTCGGTAAAACATCCATTCCGCCTGCTTCATTTTTTTCTTGTATATGTTCTATACGCATTTGAATCCGGTCAAAAACAAGTTGTTTATAGGCTTCGTCCGTAAAGTCCGGCTCATACCCGGCCACTTTTAGATAGCTCATCTGCTCAATTCCGCAAAATGATTCAAATTCTGCAGTCCCATCAACAATTGATTCAATGCTGTTCAGTGTCACTTCGGGAGTAATTTTTTTATCTAAGAAAAATCCGGTGTTCAGAATATAGCACTCTATTTTTTGCTCTTTAAACAGCTGTTTAAATTGTTGATAGTCTTCTGCCAGCGGATAAACCCGGAAAGGATTTGCATAAGGAACAATTACTAGCTTATTCATGTCTACTCCTTCTTTTAGCCGCTCTGCTGAGGAACGTTTAGTAGCCAATGTTGCTCCAAAGCTCGCTGCTAATACGGGATCTTCTACTTTAATGACAGGCGGAAGACTTTCATCTTTCATAATCCAGTAAATAGCATCAATCGGTTCATCAAACCGGTCGACACGATTAGGAGTAGAATAGCGCGATTTAACTGTACGTCCATTACCATTACGCAAGTCTTCAGTTAACAGAACTTTATTTCCAGCTTCATCTAAAGTGACAGCTACATTTTGAACAGTAACAAAGTAATCGACTTCTTCATGGTTCGAAGGGTAATCTTGTGTTTTGTCAAAGTAAGCCGGTTCTAAAGCAATTGAAGATCCATCAGATAAAGAAATAATAAAGGCATCGTCATGCAACACTTCAATTTGGTATTTTTGATTGTGTTTCGCATGTGTCAGTGTTGATTTGCCTGAACCAGACAATCCAAAGAAAGCCGAAACGTAATTTGATCCATCCGCTAATGTGAATTTCTTTTGGCCTCCATGACAAGAAGCATACCCCATTCGATGAGCTGTAGCCCAAGCTAGCGTCAAAGTAGCTTTTTTCAATTCGCCAAAATAATTCATTCCTAAAATAATAGCTGCATTATGGTCTGTATCAAAATAAGCTAATCCCATAGGATAATCAGGATGATGCCAAGTCGGATCTGAATAAATAAAAATATCTCCAGCATTGATTTTACGAGATGCTGCATACATCTTATCGTAGAAATCATTGGTTACTTGGAAATTCAACAGCCAGGAATACAGATTATTTTCTTGTCCTTCCGGTACTGAAAGATGGGCCTTGACCATGAATTCTGAATCCAAACCTACATAAGCAGCTGTTTTATAACGTTTTTTTAAAGACCCTTGGTAAATAGCATCTCGAACGATTGCCGCTAACTTAGCATCTTCCTCTTGGTTGTTTCCTACGATTCTTCGAGCCGCCGCCGTTCTTCCAACTACTGAGCCACCATTTTCGACTAAAACCTTTGTATCCTTGGGTAAGTCTAATTTTTCTGGGTATTTCACAGGTAAATCTGTCACGATAGTAACTGGAGCTTTTAGAGCTAATTCATAAGCCTCAGCTACGCTCGTTACTTTATTCACATTATTTCCGTACATAGAAGTCTCAATCACTGCTCGCAATGGCGAAAAAATCGGGTTGTCTTTTCTTATTTCTGATTTTTGAAAAGTTTCTTTTGTCGACATATGATTCTCTCCTTATCTCATTAGTAGCTACCTGTTCAAAAGTACAGCAGTAATGTGCACCACACCTTCCACCTTCCACTACTTAAAGCTTTCCTCCTCTCATTTAAACTTAAAAACCCCTAGTATATAAAGCGCTTTCATATCTCTCTTTATCATACAAATAATGTTGTCAAAATGCAATAAAAAACAGCTTGTTACTTACTTAAGTATAAAAATTTATGAACATGTCTAAGCATACTTCTCTTGTTGACTTTCATTCAATGCTTTGTCAAAATAGAACTTATCAATTTGTAATTTTAGGAGGACTGGATTACTGATGAAGATTCATATAGGTAACGAAATTTGGAATAAAGCAGCCGCTTTTTATGTGCGCATGTCTGTCTTTGTCCTAGAACGAAATATGAAATTGGAAGAAGAGTTTGATGAACAGGATCGATCCTCTTTAGTTTATGTGGTAATTTATGAGAATAAACAGCCTGTATCTACTGGAAGATATGAATTACTTGATGATGCAACGATTCGAATTGGACGAATTGCCACATTGAAAGAATATCGCGGTCAGAACTTGGGAAGAACTGTCATTCAAACATTAGAAAAAATTGGTCGTAAGAAAGGATGCACACAAGCTGTTATCCATTCCGAACAGTCTGCTGCTTCTTTTTATAGAGAAATAGGCTACACAACAGCATCTGAAGAATTTTATGAGAATGAAGTACCTTGTGTCCTTTTGAAAAAAGACCTGTAACAAGCTTGATTAATACTTGCTCTCCGGCTAAATTTTTCCAGTCCTCATTAAGAGAAAAAAGCCTCTCAAATAAATACATCTAGCTGTTTTCTTTTTATTATTTTGTTTTATGAATCAAGGCTTCTTTAAGGTAAAAGCCACACTTACTTGTTTCATTTTTTTAGCTAGAAAATCAAATAACCACTTATTTATTGCAGCGGATTTTTTCCGGTATTCAGTTATAGGGTAACGAAATTCTGAAGTATAATCCCATTCTAAATCTCCGCACACATCTGCGCCTATCAACTGATGAGCGTGGAGAACTAAATCTATTGACTGAATCAACTTTTCTATTTTAATATTACCTTGGTTCCAATTAGTCTGAACTTCTTTTTCTGATAATATATCTCGGTCTACACTAATGTAGATATCGGTAGTTGGAATAGTTTCAGAAATTTCCGCCATTTTCTCATCAGTCATTGCTTCTTCTCTAATAATCTCAATTTTCTGACCAACTTCAGGCAACATCTCTTTTTCTTGTTCTTCTCCTACCCCAATAATGTAAACTTTTTTTAAATTAGGTAAATAAAGAACTGCATCATTTATCCAAGACCCGCAAGAAATCAAGTCTTTGTAAGCAAGCTTTCCAGCGTCATTATGGTGATCATAGACAATCAAAGTAAAAGAAGTTTTTATCTTTTTCAATAGCCCATAAGACAAGTAATGAAAATTTCCATTACCCAGAAAGAAAAGCTTGGATGTTGATTGAGCATCTATTCTTTGAAAGATAGTCTGCATTGCTTCTGCAGAACATATTGCATTTGTCCCGTAAATATCCGCAATATCAATTATGCACGAGTAAAGGTCTTGATAGATTTTTTCAATACTATCCTTGTACTTATTACTAATAATGGTTACATTACTTTCATTTTGCATTCACTACCAGCTCCTAACTGCTTACTTTCTATTATAGTATCCGTTTTCATTTTTACAATAGAAATCTTAAGGCACTTAATAAAAGGTATTAAGCATATAGCTTTTAGGTTCCATTATTTTTCCAGTTCATTTAACTACATAACCTCTTCAATTAACTACTATTAAAAAAAGTGCCTTTCAGCACATTTTGAAATCACCACTACCTGTTATCGAAAAGAAAGGCTCTTTTTCGTGTTGGTAATTCTTAAATAGTGAAATTTCCTCCGAAATTTATGTGTCTGCTTGCAAGAAGCCATGGGATCGTCTGGAGCCTTATCTGTCTCCAGCCTTTCAAGCCTCAAACGAAGCATAACCGCTTCGTTTGAGGCTTGAATCCTTTACATGGCTGCAAGCAACCACTATTCCTCCAAAAACATCAAGATTGTAGAATAGATCCATTTTGCTTAGCAACATCAAAAATGATAGAACCAAAGAAAAAAGCACCAACAGTACAAAGACTGCTGGTGCTTTTTAGAATACCGGCGGCCGGAATCGAACCGGCACGCCCTTGCGGGCACAGGATTTTGAGTCCAGCGCGTCTACCAATTCCGCCACGCCGGCAAGATAAGATGAACGTCCCATTTATCAGATAAGGCGGTAACCGGATTTGAACCGGTGATGAAGGTTTTGCAGACCTCTGCCTTACCACTTGGCTATACCGCCATTTTTAAAATGGAGTGTTGTATTTATTGTAAAAAACTGGGCTAGCTGGATTCGAACCAACGCATAAGGGAGTCAAAGTCCCTTGCCTTACCGCTTGGCTATAGCCCAAAAATAAAAAGGCGACTGATGGGGTTCGAACCCACGCATGCCGGAACCACAATCCGGTGTGTTAACCACTTCACCACAATCGCCATGGTATGAATTATCTCGTCATTATTTTAAAAATGGCAGGGGTAGTAGGAATTGAACCCACACTGATGGTTTTGGAGACCATAGTTCTACCTTTAAACTATACCCCTATTTAAAATAAGGTTATTCTTTTTAAATAAATGGTGGAGGGGGGCAGATTCGAACTGCCGAACCCGAAGGAGCGGATTTACAGTCCGCCGCGTTTAGCCACTTCGCTACCCCTCCGCTTTAAAAAAGGTGGCCTGGGACAGAATCGAACTGCCGACACCTTGAGCTTCAATCAAGTGCTCTACCAACTGAGCTACCAGGCCATATTGGAACCTTTCGGTTCATTACATACGTCAATAAAAATGGCGGTCTCGACGGGAATCGAACCCGCGATCTTCTGCGTGACAGGCAGACATGTTAACCCCTACACCACGAGACCAATAGTATTGCGTAAAATGGAGGTTAACGGGATCGAACCGCTGACCCTCTGCTTGTAAGGCAGATGCTCTCCCAGCTGAGCTAAACCTCCTGAAGTACATGACCCGTACGGGATTCGAACCCGTGATACCGCCGTGAAAGGGCGGTGTCTTAACCACTTGACCAACGGGCCGAAATTAGTGTAACGGAGAGTAAGGGATTCGAACCCTTGAGACAGTGTGCACCGCCTACATGATTTCCAATCATGCTCCTTCGGCCGCTCGGACAACTCTCCAAGTTGGTTCTGTTAACACTCTCATTTGGTTACTTTTTTCCATAGACAACTATGTAACTCCGCAAGCAGGGCTCGAACCTGCGACATCATGATTAACAGTCATGCGCTCTACCAGCTGAGCTATTGCGGAATAAAAAAGATGCACGGCAACGTCCTACTCTCACAAAGGGAAACCCTTCACTACCATCGGCGCTAAGAAGCTTAACTGCTGTGTTCGGCATGGGAACAGGTGTGACCTTCTTGCCATTGCCACCGCACATCTTGCATATAAGAGAACGTTGTTCTCTCAAAACTGGGTATTGTTTACTGTAAAGTTGGTTTTAAACCGTTCGTTCACCGTTTAAAAAATTGGTTAAGTCCTCGACCGATTAGTATTGGTCCGCTCCATACATCGCTGTACTTCCACTTCCAACCTATCTACCTGATCATCTCTCAGGGGTCTTACTCACTTACGTGATGGGAAATCTCATCTTGAGGGGGGCTTCACGCTTAGATGCTTTCAGCGTTTATCCCGTCCACACATAGCTACCCAGCAATGCCCTTGGCAGAACAACTGGTACACCAGCGGTGTGTCCATCCCGGTCCTCTCGTACTAAGGACAGCTCCTCTCAAATTTCCTGCGCCCGCGACGGATAGGGACCGAACTGTCTCACGACGTTCTGAACCCAGCTCGCGTACCGCTTTAATGGGCGAACAGCCCAACCCTTGGGACCGACTACAGCCCCAGGATGCGATGAGCCGACATCGAGGTGCCAAACCTCCCCGTCGATGTGGACTCTTGGGGGAGATAAGCCTGTTATCCCCAGGGTAGCTTTTATCCGTTGAGCGATGGCCCTTCCATGCGGAACCACCGGATCACTAAGCCCGACTTTCGTCCCTGCTCGACTTGTAGGTCTCGCAGTCAAGCTCCCTTCTGCCTTTACACTCTACGAATGATTTCCAACCATTCTGAGGGAACCTTTGGGCGCCTCCGTTACACTTTAGGAGGCGACCGCCCCAGTCAAACTGCCCGTCAGACACTGTCTCCCAGCCAGATCATGGCTGAGGGTTAGAGTGGTCATACAGCAAGGGTAGTATCCCACCATTGCCTCCACCAAGACTAGCGTCCTGGCTTCATTGGCTCCTACCTATCCTGTACAAGCTGTACAAACACTCAATATCAAACTGCAGTAAAGCTCCATGGGGTCTTTCCGTCCTGTCGCGGGTAACCTGCATCTTCACAGGTACTATAATTTCACCGAGTCTCTCGTTGAGACAGTGCCCAAATCATTACGCCTTTCGTGCGGGTCGGAACTTACCCGACAAGGAATTTCGCTACCTTAGGACCGTTATAGTTACGGCCGCCGTTTACTGGGGCTTCAATTCTGAGCTTCGCCTTACGGCTAACCCATCCTCTTAACCTTCCAGCACCGGGCAGGCGTCAGCCCCTATACGTCATCTTTCGATTTAGCAGAGACCTGTGTTTTTGATAAACAGTTGCTTGGGCCTATTCACTGCGGCTGACCAAATGGTCAGCACCCCTTCTCCCGAAGTTACGGGGTCATTTTGCCGAGTTCCTTAACGAGAGTTCTCTCGCACACCTTAGGATTCTCTCCTCGACTACCTGTGTCGGTTTGCGGTACGGGCAGATCGTTTCTCACTAGAAGCTTTTCTTGACAGTGTGACATCAGAAACTTCGGTACTTGATTTCCCTCCCCATCACAACTTGTCCTTAAGGGAATAAGCATTTGACTCATTCCCAGACTTATTGCTTGGACGTGCATATCCAACAGCACGTATTCCTTAGCCTACTGTGTCCCTCCATCGTTCAAACAAAACGAACTGGTACAGGAATCTCAACCTGTTGTCCATCGTCTACGCCTATCGGCCTCGACTTAGGTCCCGACTAACCCTGGGAGGACGAGCCTTCCCCAGGAAACCTTAGTCATTCGGTGGACGGGATTCTCACCCGTCTTTCGCTACTCATACCGGCATTCTCACTTCTAAGCGCTCCACCAGTCCTCACGGTCCAGCTTCGACGCCCTTAGAACGCTCTCCTACCATAGAACCAAAAGGTTCTATCCACAGCTTCGGTGTTCTGTTTAGCCCCGGTAAATTTTCGGCGCAGGGTCACTCGACTAGTGAGCTATTACGCACTCTTTAAATGATGGCTGCTTCTGAGCCAACATCCTAGTTGTCTAAGCAACCCCACATCCTTTTCCACTTAACAGAAACTTTGGGACCTTAGCTGGTGGTCTGGGCTGTTTCCCTCTCGACTACGGATCTTATCACTCGTAGTCTGACTCCCGGATATAAATCAATGGCATTCGGAGTTTATCTGAATTCGGTAACCCGAGAAGGGCCCCTAGTCCAAACAGTTGCTCTACCTCCATGATTCTAATTCCGAGGCTAGCCCTAAAGCTATTTCGGAGAGAACCAGCTATCTCCAAGTTCGATTGGAATTTCTCCGCTACCCACACCTCATCCCCGCATTTTTCAACATACGTGGGTTCGGTCCTCCAGTGCGTATTACCGCACCTTCAACCTGGACATGGGTAGATCACTTGGTTTCGGGTCTACGACCACATACTCATTCGCCCTATTCAGACTCGCTTTCGCTGCGGCTCCGTCTCATCAACTTAACCTCGCATGGGATCGTAACTCGCCGGTTCATTCTACAAAAGGCACGCTATCACCCATTAACGGGCTCTAACTACTTGTAAGCACACGGTTTCAGGTGCTGTTTCACTCCCCTTCCGGGGTTCTTTTCACCTTTCCCTCACGGTACTGGTTCACTATCGGTCACTAGGGAGTATTTAGCCTTGGGAGATGGTCCTCCCGGATTCCGACGGAATTTCTCGTGTTCCGCCGTACTCAGGATACTGATCAGAGTGAACGAAGTTTCAGATACGGGGCTTTTACCCTCTTTGGCAGACCTTTCCAGGTCGCTTCTCTTACTTCATTCATTTATGACTCTATGTGTTCAGTCCTACAACCCCAGAAAGCAAGCTTTCTGGTTTGGGCTTTTCCCGTTTCGCTCGCCGCTACTCAGGGAATCGAATTTTCTTTCTCTTCCTGCAGGTACTTAGATGTTTCAGTTCTCTGCGTCTACCTCTGTTGACCTATGTATTCAGTCAACAGTAACACCCGATAAAGGGTGTTGGGTTTCCCCATTCGGAAATCTCTGGATCACAGCTTACTTACAGCTCCCCAAAGCATATCGGCGTTAGTCCCGTCCTTCTTCGGCTCCTAGTGCCAAGGCATCCACCGTGCGCCCTTATTAACTTAACCTATGGTTGTTGTTAATAGGAATCTTCTCATCTTATAAAAGATAAGGATTCGTTTCAAACTCTTACAAACGCGGTGTGTTTCTCGGTTTCTTACAATTTTTACAATTAAACAATATCCAGTTTTCAAAGAACAACGATTTTGAGAAGATTAAACCTCTCAAAACTGAACAAAAGAAGAACGACTGTGTAGGTTCCGTTAAATTCCTTAGAAAGGAGGTGATCCAGCCGCACCTTCCGATACGGCTACCTTGTTACGACTTCACCCCAATTATCTATCCCACCTTAGGCGGCTGGCTCCCAAAAGGGTTACCTCACCGACTTCGGGTGTTACAAACTCTCGTGGTGTGACGGGCGGTGTGTACAAGACCCGGGAACGTATTCACCGCGGCGTTCTGATCCGCGATTACTAGCGATTCCGGCTTCATGCAGGCGAGTTGCAGCCTGCAATCCGAACTGAGAATGGCTTTAAGAGATTAGCTTGACCTCGCGGTCTTGCGACTCGTTGTACCATCCATTGTAGCACGTGTGTAGCCCAGGTCATAAGGGGCATGATGATTTGACGTCATCCCCACCTTCCTCCGGTTTATCACCGGCAGTCTCACTAGAGTGCCCAACTGAATGCTGGCAACTAGTAATAAGGGTTGCGCTCGTTGCGGGACTTAACCCAACATCTCACGACACGAGCTGACGACAACCATGCACCACCTGTCACTTTGTCCCCGAAGGGAAAGCTCTATCTCTAGAGTGGTCAAAGGATGTCAAGACCTGGTAAGGTTCTTCGCGTTGCTTCGAATTAAACCACATGCTCCACCGCTTGTGCGGGTCCCCGTCAATTCCTTTGAGTTTCAGCCTTGCGGCCGTACTCCCCAGGCGGAGTGCTTAATGCGTTAACTGCAGCACTGAAGGGCGGAAACCCTCCAACACTTAGCACTCATCGTTTACGGCGTGGACTACCAGGGTATCTAATCCTGTTTGCTCCCCACGCTTTCGAGCCTCAGCGTCAGTTACAGACCAGAGAGTCGCCTTCGCCACTGGTGTTCCTCCACATATCTACGCATTTCACCGCTACACGTGGAATTCCACTCTCCTCTTCTGCACTCAAGTTCCCCAGTTTCCAATGACCTTCCCCAGTTGAGCTGGGGGCTTTCACATCAGACTTAAAGAACCGCCTGCGCTCGCTTTACGCCCAATAAATCCGGACAACGCTTGCCATCTACGTATTACCGCGGCTGCTGGCACGTAGTTAGCCATGGCTTTCTGGTTAGATACCGTCAGGGGATGAGTAGTTACGCTCATCCTTGTTCTTCTCTAACAACAGAGTTTTACGATCCGAAAACCTTCTTCACTCACGCGGCATTGCTCCGTCAGACTTTCGTCCATTGCGGAAGATTCCCTACTGCTGCCTCCCGTAGGAGTCTGGGCCGTGTCTCAGTCCCAGTGTGGCCGATCACCCTCTCAGGTCGGCTACGTATCATTGCCTTGGTGAGCCATTACCTCACCAACTAGCTAATACGCCGCGGGTCCATCCATAAGTGACAGCCGAAACCGTCTTTTATCCATCCACCAGGAGGTGGTTGGAGTTATGCGGTATTAGCATCCGTTTCCGAATGTTATCCCCCACTTATAGGCAGGTTACCCACGTGTTACTCACCCGTCCGCCACTCTTTGATTCTGGTGGGTGCAAGCACCCGGTAGAATCAAAGCGTTCGACTTGCATGTATTAGGCATGCCGCCAGCGTTCGTCCTGAGCCAGGATCAAACTCTCATAAAAGTAGTTGTTGCCTCGAAAGGTTCCAACCGATTATGCTGTTTGAAGCTCTTTTGACTTGCTAGCGAAATTTCTTTCACTTTGTTACTTTTGGTTTAACCGTTGTTAAACCACCTTACACAGTTATTTCGTTCTTGCTTTGTTCAGTTTTCAAAGGTCTAATGTGTTTGCTGTTTTGTGTTTTTAACAACTTCTATATCTTAGCAAACTTTTTTTTGCTTGTCAACAATTAATTTGAATATTTTTCTTTTTTTTGGATTTTTATTCAATCCCTTAAAAGAAAACTATAATCGCTTCATTGCTTTAACAGCATAGCATAGGTTGCTTATATAAGTCAATAAATATTCTACAAAAAAATCATTTTGAATTTTTATTCATTATTTTACTGCTTCCTTTGTTAGCTGACGACTTATAATACTTTACACTGCTACCTGCTTCTTGTCAATTAGTTTTTTCTATTTATTTTTATTTTTTATGTTGCTTCACTTCACTATTAAAAATAGAGCTGATGCATAGAAGATCAACTCTATTTTTATTCCACTACTGTCGCCATTGAAGTATGTTTTTAACCTTTGGTAAAGGAATGCAAAACAAGTCTTTTATATCTTCTAGTATTGGTTAGCTGATCTATATTCTTTTGATCCATTGACCAGCACTTGAATTTCTTTATCTTATTCTTATCTCAAAAATTTTGTTTCACTATTGAATATTCAGTGTTCCACTAAAACAATTAGTAGGATCATATTTTTGTTTAAGTTGTTTTAGTTTCTTTAAGTTGGCTGGTTTATACATTTGATTTAATTCATCCACTTGAGTGATACCTAAGAAATTAATATCTATTCCTTCAGAAAATCCTTTCAACAAGCCCCACTTTTTCTTCCACTTTTCATTAGCTGCTAGCGCTTCTTCTGCTGCAGCAAATCCTTTTCGTAAAATGACCAGATAACGACTGTCTCGATGAGAATAAGCCATTGCGCCATTTTCAACTTTCCCAAAGTTGCCTCCTAAAACTTTTACTTGAGCGATTAATCGCGGATCTCCACTTTCTCTTAATTCTTTTGTCAATTCATTGAGCAATGAATTGGATATATTTGACGTATACAAATTGAATATTAGTGTACTTCCACTCGGATCAATAGGCGGAAATAAATCAGCATAAGAAGTAGGCTTAACTTCATCAAAAAGATAACCTTTAAAGTTCTGTAAATCCTTTAATATTTCGGTACAGTTTATTTGCCTTCCTTTGAAACAAATCATTAACTCAATCACTAATTGATTTTTATTTTTTTCAGGCATTTTATCAGTAAAAGGAAATGTGGTAAAAGAAAGCGTTCCATTCAATTCCTCTGGAGCATGATACAGATAATCAGCTAATTCTTGAATAGTTTTTTGATCAAATGCATAATATAGATTGCCTGCTAATACGGTTCCTCCTTCATGAGCTTCAAAAATAAACTCTGTGACCACTCCAAAATTTCCTGCCCCACCACGTATAGCCCATAATAAATCAGGGTGTTTGTCTTTTGACACAATGACTACTTCTCCATCTGCATTAATTAAACGCGCTCCGCAAATACGATCTGCAGTTATACCAAACTTACGAACAAAAAAGCCCATGCCGCTTCCTTGAGCATTGCCGCCAACTCCTACTCCTCCCATATCTCCAGAAGTAATAGCTAAATCATAGGGTGTCAAAGCTTGAGCAACGTTAAACCAATTAGCTCCGCCACCTACACGAACTCTTTTGGACGTTTCTTCTACTACAACTTGATTTAAAGCGGCAATATCAATGACTACTTTTTCATCTCCTGAACTAAAGCCAGAGGCACTGTGACCAGTGCTTTTAATCGTAAACGGCCATTCATTTGCTCGACAATACCGAATCGTTTGAACTACATCTGCTTCACTCTGACAGTTTACAATAGCAACTGGTTGAGGATCGAAAATAAGGTTCTTAACTCTTTTTAACTTTGTATATTCCTTATCCTCTTTGGTATACACTTCTCCGCTTATTGTAGACCTTAATTCTTCACTATTAAATAACTTCATGCTACTATTCCTCCTTTATCTATCTCTGCTTTTAATGCCTCTCTCTTATTGTAAAACAATTGATTCTTTTCGTGAATTTTTAACTCTTCTTCGTTTCTTTAGCTTTTTTACAGAAATACATAATTTGGAAAAATTAATAGTTTTTTTAATAATGGAAATGCGGTTATTATTAGCAGATATGTATGAATGATTGAAGAAATAAAGAATGTAGTAGTTTTTTAGACCAATGAAAATGTCCAAGGTTCCAAAAGCTAAAAAAGACAGAAACTTATTATTTGCTCAAATAATAAGTTTCTGTCTTTTTTTACTATATTAAACTAAATACCAAAAAACTCCCTTTAAATCTAAGTTTTTATCCAGTCCGTTTTGTACTATTAACTTCTCAAACCATATCCTTTATCAATTAAGTACCAACAAATAGCGTAAAGCACTACGATAAAAAGAATAAGAATTGTCTCAGATGCAATAATCGATACATCTGTTGTTCCTAGAAAACCATAGCGAAAACCGGAAATCATATAAACGATTGGGTTAACTTTTGAAATAGCTTGCCAGACGGGCGGCAACATTGAAATGGAATAAAATACACCGCCGAGATAAGTCAAAGGCTGTAAAACAAAAGTCGGTACTATAGAGACATCATCATAAGATTGGGCAAAAATGCCATTTATTAAACCTGCTAGTGAAAATAAAATAGCCGTCATCAAAAGGGTAATGACAATAATAAACCATGAATAAACATGAAGAGGCACAAAGAAAAGAGAAATGATCGTCACAAGTGTGCCCACTAGAACACTTCTTCCAAGTCCGCCAATAACAAACCCCCAAATGATTATATGTGCCGGAACTGGTGCAACTAATAATTCTTCAATATTCTTCTGAAACTTCTGAGAAAAAAATGAAGAAGATACATTGGAATAAGAGCTTGTGATTGCTGACATCATAATAAGTCCAGGCACAATAAATTCCATATAGGAGAACCCGCCCATCTCTCCGATTCTTCCCCCAATCATTTTCCCAAAGATAATAAAGTATAGTGATGTAGTGATTACTGGCGGCACTAAGGTTTGCACCCAAATACGCAAATAGCGATTGGTTTCTTTTATCGATAAACTTTTTAGAGCAGTAAAATACAGATTAAACATTTTTTACCTCCACTTAATGATTTTCTTCTGTGATTTTTAAAAATAGTTCTTCTAATCTATTAGATTTATTCCGCATGGAAAGAACTTTTATTCCTTGGTTGGTAAGCTGCTCAAATATGGCATTGACTCCTTGATTGCGTTCAACTTCAACAGCAAGAGTTAATTTGTCTTCAAAAGAACTCTTATACCCTGTAATTTCAAGTTTTTTATCATAAGGAGCTAAATCAAAGATAAAAGTTTCAAATTGTAATTTTGAAAGAAGATCTTTCATACTAGTGTTCACAATCAACTCACCTGATTGAATAATTCCAATATTCCGGCAAAGCATCTCCGCTTCTTCTAAGTAATGAGTTGTCAGAATAATAGTTGTGCCACTTGCATTCAACTCTCTTAGAAAAGCCCACATTTCACGTCTTAACTCAATATCTACTCCTGCTGTTGGCTCATCTAAAATAAGCAATCGGGGTTCATGCATTAATGCACGTGCAATCATTAATCTCCGTTTCATTCCACCTGAAAGCATGCGTGCGCGTACATTGCGTTTTTCCCATAAGTCAGATTGTTTTAAATATTTTTCACTGCGTTTTAAAGCTTCTTTATGAGAAACACCGTAATACCCGGCTTGATTAACCAAAATTTGTTGGACAGTTTCAAAAGGATTGAAATTAAATTCTTGAGGAACTAAACCAATCTGCTGCTTTGCACGCACTAAGTCTGTATCAATATCATAACCAAAAACGGTTACTTTTCCTGATGTTTTGTTCACAAGCGAGGTAATAATTCCAATTGTCGTCGATTTACCCGCACCATTAGGACCTAACAGTGCATAAAAGTCACCTTCTTCTACCGTTAAATTAATTCCACGCAACGCTTCGACGTCTGAAGCATATACTTTTCTTAAGTTATTTATTTCAAGTGCAAATGTCATTTAATTACTAACTCCTTATAGATATGATTTATGATTTCTTATTATATCATTTATTTACACAGATGAAAAAAGGTAACATACAAAGCATGTCAACTTAGTATGGAAAAGAATACTTATTTCTACCTACTACAATTGCCCATTCAAGTTAATTTTAAATGTACTTCTTTCTCCGGCCTTGTCCAATGTTGTATAACCATTTTAAGAACCGAAAAACCAATCTACTATTGCCAAGTTTTGGTAGGCTATAGGAAAACCAAAATTAGAGTTCTATTATTTTTAGTGTTAGTAAGAAGAATGAGTCTATTTCACAACTTAAAATTTCGGAGGAATAGCGGCTCCTTGCAGCCATGTAAAGGATTCAATGCGAATTACGAAGCGGTTAGGCTTCGTTTGAGGCTTGAAAGGCTGGAGACATGTAAGGCTCCAGTCGTCCCCATGGCTCTTGCAAGCAGACGCGTAAATTCCGGAGGAAATTTCATTATTAAGCATGACCAACACAATTCGATAAAGAACCAAAATTAGACCATAAAAAAGTAGTATCAACAGTCGTTAAACAATTGATACTACTTTTTTTAGAATACCGGCGGCCGGAATCGAACCGGCACGCCCTTGCGGGCACAGGATTTTGAGTCCAGCGCGTCTACCAATTCCGCCACGCCGGCAAGATAAGATGAACGTCCCATTTATCAGATAAGGCGGTAACCGGATTTGAACCGGTGATGAAGGTTTTGCAGACCTCTGCCTTACCACTTGGCTATACCGCCATTTTTAAAATGGAGTGTTGTATTTATTGTAAAAAACTGGGCTAGCTGGATTCGAACCAACGCATAAGGGAGTCAAAGTCCCTTGCCTTACCGCTTGGCTATAGCCCAAAAATAAAAAGGCGACTGATGGGGTTCGAACCCACGCATGCCGGAACCACAATCCGGTGTGTTAACCACTTCACCACAATCGCCATGGTATGAATTATCTCGTCATTATTTTAAAAATGGCAGGGGTAGTAGGAATTGAACCCACACTGATGGTTTTGGAGACCATAGTTCTACCTTTAAACTATACCCCTATTTAAAATAAGGTTATTCTTTTTAAATAAATGGTGGAGGGGGGCAGATTCGAACTGCCGAACCCGAAGGAGCGGATTTACAGTCCGCCGCGTTTAGCCACTTCGCTACCCCTCCGCTTTAAAAAAGGTGGCCTGGGACAGAATCGAACTGCCGACACCTTGAGCTTCAATCAAGTGCTCTACCAACTGAGCTACCAGGCCATATTGGAACCTTTCGGTTCATTACATACGTCAATAAAAATGGCGGTCTCGACGGGAATCGAACCCGCGATCTTCTGCGTGACAGGCAGACATGTTAACCCCTACACCACGAGACCAATAGTATTGCGTAAAATGGAGGTTAACGGGATCGAACCGCTGACCCTCTGCTTGTAAGGCAGATGCTCTCCCAGCTGAGCTAAACCTCCTGAAGTACATGACCCGTACGGGATTCGAACCCGTGATACCGCCGTGAAAGGGCGGTGTCTTAACCACTTGACCAACGGGCCGAAATTAGTGTAACGGAGAGTAAGGGATTCGAACCCTTGAGACAGTGTGCACCGCCTACATGATTTCCAATCATGCTCCTTCGGCCGCTCGGACAACTCTCCAAGTTGGTTCTGTTAACACTCTCATTTGGTTACTTTTTTCCATAGACAACTATGTAACTCCGCAAGCAGGGCTCGAACCTGCGACATCATGATTAACAGTCATGCGCTCTACCAGCTGAGCTATTGCGGAATAAAAAAGATGCACGGCAACGTCCTACTCTCACAAAGGGAAACCCTTCACTACCATCGGCGCTAAGAAGCTTAACTGCTGTGTTCGGCATGGGAACAGGTGTGACCTTCTTGCCATTGCCACCGCACATCTTGCATATAAGAGAACGTTGTTCTCTCAAAACTGGGTATTGTTTACTGTAAAGTTGGTTTTAAACCGTTCGTTCACCGTTTAAAAAATTGGTTAAGTCCTCGACCGATTAGTATTGGTCCGCTCCATACATCGCTGTACTTCCACTTCCAACCTATCTACCTGATCATCTCTCAGGGGTCTTACTCACTTACGTGATGGGAAATCTCATCTTGAGGGGGGCTTCACGCTTAGATGCTTTCAGCGTTTATCCCGTCCACACATAGCTACCCAGCAATGCCCTTGGCAGAACAACTGGTACACCAGCGGTGTGTCCATCCCGGTCCTCTCGTACTAAGGACAGCTCCTCTCAAATTTCCTGCGCCCGCGACGGATAGGGACCGAACTGTCTCACGACGTTCTGAACCCAGCTCGCGTACCGCTTTAATGGGCGAACAGCCCAACCCTTGGGACCGACTACAGCCCCAGGATGCGATGAGCCGACATCGAGGTGCCAAACCTCCCCGTCGATGTGGACTCTTGGGGGAGATAAGCCTGTTATCCCCAGGGTAGCTTTTATCCGTTGAGCGATGGCCCTTCCATGCGGAACCACCGGATCACTAAGCCCGACTTTCGTCCCTGCTCGACTTGTAGGTCTCGCAGTCAAGCTCCCTTCTGCCTTTACACTCTACGAATGATTTCCAACCATTCTGAGGGAACCTTTGGGCGCCTCCGTTACACTTTAGGAGGCGACCGCCCCAGTCAAACTGCCCGTCAGACACTGTCTCCCAGCCAGATCATGGCTGAGGGTTAGAGTGGTCATACAGCAAGGGTAGTATCCCACCATTGCCTCCACCAAGACTAGCGTCCTGGCTTCATTGGCTCCTACCTATCCTGTACAAGCTGTACAAACACTCAATATCAAACTGCAGTAAAGCTCCATGGGGTCTTTCCGTCCTGTCGCGGGTAACCTGCATCTTCACAGGTACTATAATTTCACCGAGTCTCTCGTTGAGACAGTGCCCAAATCATTACGCCTTTCGTGCGGGTCGGAACTTACCCGACAAGGAATTTCGCTACCTTAGGACCGTTATAGTTACGGCCGCCGTTTACTGGGGCTTCAATTCTGAGCTTCGCCTTACGGCTAACCCATCCTCTTAACCTTCCAGCACCGGGCAGGCGTCAGCCCCTATACGTCATCTTTCGATTTAGCAGAGACCTGTGTTTTTGATAAACAGTTGCTTGGGCCTATTCACTGCGGCTGACCAAATGGTCAGCACCCCTTCTCCCGAAGTTACGGGGTCATTTTGCCGAGTTCCTTAACGAGAGTTCTCTCGCACACCTTAGGATTCTCTCCTCGACTACCTGTGTCGGTTTGCGGTACGGGCAGATCGTTTCTCACTAGAAGCTTTTCTTGACAGTGTGACATCAGAAACTTCGGTACTTGATTTCCCTCCCCATCACAACTTGTCCTTAAGGGAATAAGCATTTGACTCATTCCCAGACTTATTGCTTGGACGTGCATATCCAACAGCACGTATTCCTTAGCCTACTGTGTCCCTCCATCGTTCAAACAAAACGAACTGGTACAGGAATCTCAACCTGTTGTCCATCGTCTACGCCTATCGGCCTCGACTTAGGTCCCGACTAACCCTGGGAGGACGAGCCTTCCCCAGGAAACCTTAGTCATTCGGTGGACGGGATTCTCACCCGTCTTTCGCTACTCATACCGGCATTCTCACTTCTAAGCGCTCCACCAGTCCTCACGGTCCAGCTTCGACGCCCTTAGAACGCTCTCCTACCATAGAACCAAAAGGTTCTATCCACAGCTTCGGTGTTCTGTTTAGCCCCGGTAAATTTTCGGCGCAGGGTCACTCGACTAGTGAGCTATTACGCACTCTTTAAATGATGGCTGCTTCTGAGCCAACATCCTAGTTGTCTAAGCAACCCCACATCCTTTTCCACTTAACAGAAACTTTGGGACCTTAGCTGGTGGTCTGGGCTGTTTCCCTCTCGACTACGGATCTTATCACTCGTAGTCTGACTCCCGGATATAAATCAATGGCATTCGGAGTTTATCTGAATTCGGTAACCCGAGAAGGGCCCCTAGTCCAAACAGTTGCTCTACCTCCATGATTCTAATTCCGAGGCTAGCCCTAAAGCTATTTCGGAGAGAACCAGCTATCTCCAAGTTCGATTGGAATTTCTCCGCTACCCACACCTCATCCCCGCATTTTTCAACATACGTGGGTTCGGTCCTCCAGTGCGTATTACCGCACCTTCAACCTGGACATGGGTAGATCACTTGGTTTCGGGTCTACGACCACATACTCATTCGCCCTATTCAGACTCGCTTTCGCTGCGGCTCCGTCTCATCAACTTAACCTCGCATGGGATCGTAACTCGCCGGTTCATTCTACAAAAGGCACGCTATCACCCATTAACGGGCTCTAACTACTTGTAAGCACACGGTTTCAGGTGCTGTTTCACTCCCCTTCCGGGGTTCTTTTCACCTTTCCCTCACGGTACTGGTTCACTATCGGTCACTAGGGAGTATTTAGCCTTGGGAGATGGTCCTCCCGGATTCCGACGGAATTTCTCGTGTTCCGCCGTACTCAGGATACTGATCAGAGTGAACGAAGTTTCAGATACGGGGCTTTTACCCTCTTTGGCAGACCTTTCCAGGTCGCTTCTCTTACTTCATTCATTTATGACTCTATGTGTTCAGTCCTACAACCCCAGAAAGCAAGCTTTCTGGTTTGGGCTTTTCCCGTTTCGCTCGCCGCTACTCAGGGAATCGAATTTTCTTTCTCTTCCTGCAGGTACTTAGATGTTTCAGTTCTCTGCGTCTACCTCTGTTGACCTATGTATTCAGTCAACAGTAACACCCGATAAAGGGTGTTGGGTTTCCCCATTCGGAAATCTCTGGATCACAGCTTACTTACAGCTCCCCAAAGCATATCGGCGTTAGTCCCGTCCTTCTTCGGCTCCTAGTGCCAAGGCATCCACCGTGCGCCCTTATTAACTTAACCTATGGTTGTTGTTAATAGGAATCTTCTCATCTTATAAAAGATAAGGATTCGTTTCAAACTCTTACAAACGCGGTGTGTTTCTCGGTTTCTTACAATTTTTACAATTAAACAATATCCAGTTTTCAAAGAACAACGATTTTGAGAAGATTAAACCTCTCAAAACTGAACAAAAGAAGAACGACTGTGTAGGTTCCGTTAAATTCCTTAGAAAGGAGGTGATCCAGCCGCACCTTCCGATACGGCTACCTTGTTACGACTTCACCCCAATTATCTATCCCACCTTAGGCGGCTGGCTCCCAAAAGGGTTACCTCACCGACTTCGGGTGTTACAAACTCTCGTGGTGTGACGGGCGGTGTGTACAAGACCCGGGAACGTATTCACCGCGGCGTTCTGATCCGCGATTACTAGCGATTCCGGCTTCATGCAGGCGAGTTGCAGCCTGCAATCCGAACTGAGAATGGCTTTAAGAGATTAGCTTGACCTCGCGGTCTTGCGACTCGTTGTACCATCCATTGTAGCACGTGTGTAGCCCAGGTCATAAGGGGCATGATGATTTGACGTCATCCCCACCTTCCTCCGGTTTATCACCGGCAGTCTCACTAGAGTGCCCAACTGAATGCTGGCAACTAGTAATAAGGGTTGCGCTCGTTGCGGGACTTAACCCAACATCTCACGACACGAGCTGACGACAACCATGCACCACCTGTCACTTTGTCCCCGAAGGGAAAGCTCTATCTCTAGAGTGGTCAAAGGATGTCAAGACCTGGTAAGGTTCTTCGCGTTGCTTCGAATTAAACCACATGCTCCACCGCTTGTGCGGGTCCCCGTCAATTCCTTTGAGTTTCAGCCTTGCGGCCGTACTCCCCAGGCGGAGTGCTTAATGCGTTAACTGCAGCACTGAAGGGCGGAAACCCTCCAACACTTAGCACTCATCGTTTACGGCGTGGACTACCAGGGTATCTAATCCTGTTTGCTCCCCACGCTTTCGAGCCTCAGCGTCAGTTACAGACCAGAGAGTCGCCTTCGCCACTGGTGTTCCTCCACATATCTACGCATTTCACCGCTACACGTGGAATTCCACTCTCCTCTTCTGCACTCAAGTTCCCCAGTTTCCAATGACCTTCCCCAGTTGAGCTGGGGGCTTTCACATCAGACTTAAAGAACCGCCTGCGCTCGCTTTACGCCCAATAAATCCGGACAACGCTTGCCATCTACGTATTACCGCGGCTGCTGGCACGTAGTTAGCCATGGCTTTCTGGTTAGATACCGTCAGGGGATGAGTAGTTACGCTCATCCTTGTTCTTCTCTAACAACAGAGTTTTACGATCCGAAAACCTTCTTCACTCACGCGGCATTGCTCCGTCAGACTTTCGTCCATTGCGGAAGATTCCCTACTGCTGCCTCCCGTAGGAGTCTGGGCCGTGTCTCAGTCCCAGTGTGGCCGATCACCCTCTCAGGTCGGCTACGTATCATTGCCTTGGTGAGCCATTACCTCACCAACTAGCTAATACGCCGCGGGTCCATCCATAAGCGACAGCCGAAACCGTCTTTTATCCATCCACCAGGAGGTGGTTGGAGTTATGCGGTATTAGCATCCGTTTCCGAATGTTATCCCCCACTTATGGGCAGGTTACCCACGTGTTACTCACCCGTCCGCCACTCTTTGATTCTGGTGGGTGCAAGCACCCGGTAGAATCAAAGCGTTCGACTTGCATGTATTAGGCATGCCGCCAGCGTTCGTCCTGAGCCAGGATCAAACTCTCATAAAAGTAGTTGTTGCCTCGAAAGGTTCCAACCGATTATGCTGTTTGAAGCTCTTTTGACTTGCTAGCGAAATTTCTTTCACTTTGTTACTTTTGGTTTAACACTGTTAAACCACCTTACACCGTTATTTCGTTCTTGCTTTGTTCAGTTTTCAAAGGTCTAATGTATTTGCTGTTTTGTGTTTTTAACAACTTCTATATCTTAGCAAACTTTTTTTTGTTTGTCAAAGGTTTTTTTGAATAAAATTAAATTATACTGGATAAATATCCAATTTCATTTTTCACAACTAAACCTGTATTCAACATTTAAGATTCTACCACAGTTTATTATCAATTGTCAAAGCTTTTGTTTCTTTTGAAAATAAACTTTTGTAACCCTTTGCATATCGAGGGTTGCAACATCCATTACTATAACAAGTTTTTATTAAGAGGTCAATAACAATTTCAAAAAAATTCATCTACGTTTTAAAGACGAACGTTCACAGAAACATTCTTTTTATTTCTCGTATATATATGCAGATGGATTTGAATAAAGGAACTTTTCTTGCCAAGCATTCTAAATCGTTCGTTTTACTCTAATAAATAAGAAAAGAGAGACAAGCCCGCCTTGATCCACTAGACATTGAATATAAAAAAACTTATAATACCCTACTCTATAAAAAAAGTTTTAAAGAACTTCCTAGTCCTTTAAAACTCTTCACCTAACTCAATTGGTAAACAACAGCCTCATAAGGTCGAAGCATTAAGTTTGATAACTCCATTCCACTGTTCATGTAATTGCTTAAAATAATTGAATCTGCCTGACGAGAAGGATCTTTATAAACTGCCGTTGTTCCATAAAAATTAATCACAACTAACCAGGTTTCGCCATTGTAACTGCGTTCGTATACATATAACTGAGGGTCTTCTGGCAATAGTTCCCGATACTCTCCCCAAACTACCAATTCGTGCTCTTTCCGTAGTTGTATTAATTTTTGATAATGCTTAAAAATACTATCTTCCTTTAAGTAATCAGCAGCTACATTTATTTCTCTATAAAGAGGGTTTAAAGCTAACCAAGGTGTTCCGGACGTAAAGCCGGCATGTACTGTAGCATCCCATTGCATTGGACGTCTTGAATTATCGCGTCCCTTTTTATTAATAGACGCTAAAATAGCTTGAGGATCACAACCTTGTGCTATGCGTTCATGGTACATATTTTTACTTTCGATATCATCAATCTCTTCTATAGAAGAAACAGGAGTGTTGATCATACCAATTTCTTCTCCTTGGTAAATATACGGTGTTCCTTTCAATAGATGTAAAAATGTCGCAAACATTTTTGCTGAAACAACTCGGTATTCTTCAGAATCATCTCCCCAATTGGAAACAATGCGCGGTATATCATGATTATTCCAAAATAAACTATTCCAGCCTTTTCCATCCAATTCAGTTTGCCATTTAGTGAAAACAGCTTTTAATTCAATAAAATCAAGCGGCTTTGTATCCCATTTTGGTTTATCCGGCTGCTGGTCTAAACCAATGTGTTCAAATTGAAATACCATTGATAGCTCTTCACGGTCAGGATCGGAATACAGTTTTGCAATCTCAGGAGTTGCTCCCCATGTCTCACCAACTGTCAGTACATCGTAATTGCCAAAGGTTCGTTGATTCATTTCTTGCAAATAATCATGTAATTTCGGTCCATTCGTAGTAATTAGTTCATCTGGTACTTTTCCGATAGTGTCAATAACATCCATTCGGAATCCGCCAATACCTTTTTCTAGCCAAAAATTCATCATGTTCCAAATTTGTTCACGGACTTCGGGGTTTTCCCAATTCAAATCTGGCTGTTTCTTACTATAGAGATGCAAGTAATATTGTCCGGAATTTTCATCAAATTCCCAAGCTGGACCGCTGAAAACTGATAACAGTTCATTGGGCAGTCCTCCATCTTCAGCTGGGTCCCGCCAAATATAGAAATCACGAAATGCATTATCGCGTCCTTTTTGAGCTTCAATAAACCAAGGATGTTCATCGGATGTATGGTTAACAACTAAATCCATTACCATTCGAATGTTTCTCTTTCTGGCTTCTTCAATCAATCTTTCCATGTCCTCCATCGTTCCGAATTCTGGAGAGATAGCTTGATAATCGCTGATATCGTAACCGTTATCGTCATTTGGCGATTGATAGACTGGACTCAACCAAATAACATCAATGCCTAATTCAGCTAAGTAATCCAAACGCTGGATAATTCCTCGTAAGTCTCCAATTCCATCTCCATTACTATCTTGGAAACTTCTAGGATACACTTGATAAACAACTGAACTATGCCACCACTTTTTTTTCATTTTACAAAGACTCCTTCTCTTTTTATTTATTTTGAACTGCTGCTAATATAGTTGAAAGTCTTAAATCAGCTGTAGAAGCAACAAATAAATCCGCTGCTTTCATGGATGGCTCATTGCCTACCCCAACTGAAAACATGCCAGCCACATTGATCGCTTCGATTCCAGCTTCTGCGTCTTCAACACCAACACATTCTTCTGGCCGCAGTCCCAATTGCTCTGCTCCTTTAATAAAAATTTCCGGATCCGGCTTACCTTTCTTTAATGTTGCGGGATCAACTACTGTATCAAATAAATCGGCAATCCCTAAACGCTCCAAGATAACGGGTCCATTTTTACTAGCAGAAGCCAAAGCTAATTTGATTTCAGATGTTTTTATTTCATTCAACAACTCTGGTATACCAGGAAGCAGATCAGCTGGAGTGATTTGAGTAATCAGCTTTTTATAGTCTTCATTTTTTTCATCTGCTAAAATCATTTTCTTTTCTTCAGAATAGAGATTGCTTTTATGGCCATAAGCTAAGATTCGTTCCAGTGAATCCATGCGACTGATGCCTTTCAATTGTTCATTAAACTCCCGGTCAAAAGAAATCCCAATTTTTTCACCCAATTCTTGCCATGCTAAATAATGGTACTCTGCGGTGTCTGTCAATACGCCATCTAAGTCAAATACAAACCCTTTGATCATATCTGTCACTTCCTTGTTTGGTTTAAAATTCATCCTTTTTAACTGTTTGCTGAACAGCAGCAGAAACTTCGCTTGTCAATTCATATACGTCATCATATAGTTTGAAAGTTAAAGCATTTCCTTCTACTAGAACAACTTTTACTGTTTCTTTTGTAACTGTGATATGCAACAATCTGCCGCGGTATTTAATCATAAAATTGTAGCTATCCCATCCAGCAGGACAAAAAGGTTTAAAAGACAACTGCGCATCAGCTGTGCGCATCCCAGCAAAACCTTGCACTATAGCCAGCCATCCGCCGCTCATTGAAGTAATGTGTAACCCGTCTTCAGTGTCGTTATTATAGTTATCCAAGTCTAAACGGGCTGTTCGCGCATAAAATTCAACAGCTTTTTCTGTATTTCCTAGTTCAGCTGCCAGAACAGCATGGATAGAAGGAGAGAGGGAGCTTTCATGAACAGTCATCGGCTCATAAAAATCAAAGTTCCGTTGTTTTTCTTCCATAGTGAATTCATGATTCAAGTAATAGATTCCTTGAAGTACATCAGCTTGCTTAATAAAACAAGAACGTAAAATTTTATCCCAAGACCAATGTTGATTGATAGGTTGTTCTGCTGTATCTAATGAAGCAACAGGTCGCAAGTCTTTATCAAGAAATGTATCATGTTGAACAAAAACGCCTAATTCTTCATTATATGGATAGTACATCTTAGCAATAATATCTTTCCAATAAGCTGTTTCTTCGTCTGTCACGTTTAGCTCTGCTTGTTTCGTTATTGAAATTTTTTCTAAACTCTCTAAAGTATATTCCAACTCCCATACTGCCATTCGATTGGTATACCAGTTGTTGTTTACATTGTTTTCATACTCATTAGGTCCTGTAACTCCATGAATCATATAGTGATCTGATCGAGCAGAATAATGAACGCGGTCTGCCCAAAAACGAGCGATTGCGGTTAACACATCAATGCCTTTTGTCAGCAAATACTCTTCTTTGCCAGTGTAGTTTGTATAATTATAAATAGCATAAGCAATCGTGCTGTTACGATGAATTTCTTCAAAAGTAATTTCCCATTCGTTATGGCACTCTATCCCATTAAAGGTAACCATCGGATATAAAGCACCTTTTAACCCTTGCTGTTCAGCATTGTGGAAAGCGCCTGGCAATTGATCAAAACGGTATTTCAATAATTGCTCAGTTACAGCTTCATCAGCTACAGAAAGATACATGGGTACAATATAGGCTTCTGTGTCCCAATAAGTTGCTCCGCCGTATTTTTCGCCTGTAAATCCTTTCGGTCCCACATTCAAACGCGAGTCTTCTCCATAATAAGTGGAGAACAGTTGGAAAATATTAAATCGAATACCTTGTTGACTTTCGTCATCGCCTTCGATCACTACGTCGGCTTTATGCCATCGCTCAGCCCATGCTGCAATATGCTCGGCTTCTAGTTCAGCCGGCCCTTTTGCTGCTGCTTGGTCTAAAATAAGTGCAGCAGCGGTTTTCTGCTTTTCTGGCACAATATCACGACTTGTAACGACACTCACTAATTTTGTAACACAGGCTTTTTCTCCTGTTGATAATTGATAGTTTATTTCTTCTCGTACTTGCATCGCTTTTTCAGCAGTTTGCCGGCTTTCTGCTTCTTCAGCGAGTGTTTGCATCATCGTTGTAACGGTGAACTGCTCAATGCCAAAGTTATTAGGAATCGTTTTTGTTGTTAAGTAGCTTTTTTCACCAATTCCACGATCCATCTCTATCCAAAAATTTTCCTCGTAGTTGCTGTCTTCGTTTGACACATTCCCATCCATTAAGGGAACAAATGAAATGGCTGCTTCGCCTTGCAGCATTTCAGCACTTACTTCAATAAGAGCTAATTCTTTGATCGTTAAACTGACAAACCGTTTAAAATGTAAACAAATTTCATTTCCGTCTTTGATTAGACTATAAGAACGATGCAAAATTCCTGTTTTCATATTTAATTCAATTTTATAATCTTTTATAAAATCATTGGCTAAATCAATTTTTTGACCATTGACATATACCTCAACTGGAATAAAATTCGTTGCATTGATTACTTTCCCAAAGTACTCGGGGTAGCCGTTTTTCCACCAGCCGACCCGTGTCTTATCCGGAAACCACACACCAGCTAAGTAGGTCCCTAAGTGACTGTCGCCTGAATACCCTTCTTCAAAATTGCCGCGCATTCCCATATAACCATTTCCAATAGAAGTTAAACTTTCTTGCAAACGCTTATCCTTCTTTTCAAGAGAAGAAGATACGATTTTCCAAGGATCTACTTCAAATAACCTTTTAACCATTGACTTTACCTCCAAAGACACTCTTATTATTTTCTAAACTTGCTTTGTCATTAAATTTTGTTTGATAAAAAACCATTAAAATCATCAGAACTAGTCCAAGAGATTGAATCGTCAACATCACTACTATGTCAAATTGCACAAAAGCTGAAATGAGTACGACCAGCGTTGGCAGCCCTAAGGCATTTAATACCAAGTTCATAGATTCCTTATACGTTTTAATCGATGAAAAAGAGTTTTTTCTAGTTAAGTACAAGAAAAAAGCTGAACCGAAGACAATAAAAATCGTACTGACAAATAAAATACTGAATACCAAGAACATCAAAGAACCCATTACATACCCACGGTTTTGAATAAACCATTGTCGAGAAAGCTCATCTTTTATTTCTTTAACGGAATTTGCGCTGCTCAAATCAAAATCTTTTGTGTATTGAACGTTAGAAACAGGAACCTCTTTATTTTTTAAGTAAAAACGATTCTTTGTAAAAACGAGTGCATTTGTTTCTTTCAGTTTTTGTTTGGCTTGCACTTCAGAACTTCCTATACTAACGATTCCGTTTTTTGATTTGTATTCTGATTCAGGCTGCATTTGCAATGTGCCGTTGATGATTGTAGTCTTTTGCAGTGCGGCTGCAACTGTATCGTCAATTAATTCAAAAGTATCAGGGTAACTTTCATCAATTGGGTAACTATCCATTTTCACAAAATTCAACGCAACTGGAATCATCAGCACACTCGTCAAAAAAACTAGTATGATGACGAGCTGCAGCCAATTCAATTGGTGCCGCCCTTTAAAAGATCGTTTCGGTGTCCAAATCTGGTTAAAATAAGACAATGGAAATTTATCGGTTTTCATGGCATTCACTTCTTTTCATTCAATATTTCAACACTTTCTAATTCAAAAGCTGTCTTAATGCGACAGCTTCTTTTGTTATTTACTTAGAGGTTTTACCGATTCTGTTATCCTTTGGTTCCTCCAGATGTTAGTCCTGATACAAAGTTCTTTTGCAGCATGAAGAACAAGATAGAAATCGGTACAGCAATTAAAATCGCTCCAGCAGCGAATAAGGAGACTTTTTGATTTTGCGGGTTGCTGATAAACGTTTGCAAGCCGACCGCTACTGTTATTTTTTCTGGACTTCTTAGTAAAAAACGAGCCAGCATATAATCGCCGAATGGTCCCATGAAGGCCCACAAAGCTTGTACTGCAATCATTGGGCGAACCAATGGCAAAACGATTTGCCAAAATATTCTAAAATGTCCCGCTCCGTCTAATTTTGCAGATTCGTCTAATTCTTTTGGAACCGTATCAAAATAGCCTTTCATCAGCCACGTATTCATTGGAATACCGCCGCCGATATACAACATAGATAAGAACCAAAACTGATCTAATGCTCCTAACAGCAAAGCCATAACATAAAAAGCTGTTAAAGCAGCCATTGTCGGTACCATTTGAATGACCAAGAAAAACATCAAGCTTTTTTTTCTTCCCATAAAGTTATAGCGGCTGTAGGCATACCCAGCTAAAGTAATCAATGCAACTTGAACGATCATCGTTGATACAGCCACCAGCAACGTGTTTTTATACCACGTTCCGTAAAGTGTTTCTCCAAAAAGCCGTTTAAAATTATTCAATGTCCAATTTGCATTAAAGTCTAATGAAAAAGCTGTGACATTGCCTGATTTAAAAGCCGAACTTGCAGTAATCAGCAATGGATAAATAATGATGATCGAAAGAAAAATCATAAAGGCATAAGTAAAAAAATGATTTAAAAATCTGGAAGTTTTTTGCGATTTCAGTTTATTTTTCATCTTAAGCATCCTCCATATTGAAAGCATTTGTTTTACGGAATACCAATAAGGAAACGGTAATAACTAAAAGAGAAATAATTAAAGTAATGGCAGCTGCCATTGAGTATTGAGGAGAGGTTCCGGTCGTCAACTTATATATCCAGGAAATCAAGATATCCGTTGCTCCTGCTCCGCCGCCAACACTTCCTGGACCGCCATTATTGAATAAGTAAATCATTGAAAAGTTATTGAAATTACCCGTATACTGAGTAATAAAAGTCGGCGCGGCTACCATGAAAATCATCGGCAACGTAATTTCTTTGAACCGCTGAATCGCACTTGCACCATCAATTTTTGCCGCTTCATATAAATCTTCAGGAATAGATTGCAGAATACTCGTTGTCATAACATATACATAAGGGAATCCAAGCCAGCCTTGAATCAGTATAATAGCTACTTTTGACCATACAGCTTTTGTTTTCCAAGCAATTTGTCCGATTTCAACAAATGGTAAGTGATTGATCAGTGGAATAACTTGGGTGTTGATTGCACCAATACTATCATTAAATATGTTGGAGAAAGACAGAATTGTAATAAAAGCAGGTACAGCCCACGGCAATAAGAAGATAACTCCAAAGAACCGTTTTCCTTTGATAAAAGATTGGTTTGTCACTACTGCTGTTAAGATTCCTAAAGATATTTGCAACGTGGTGGCACACAATGTCCATATTACAGTCCAGCTAAATACTGAAGAAAATGCATCGCGATAAGAACTTAAAAATAAGATATTTGTAAAGTTTTTAAAACCAATCCAGTCAATCAAGTTTGCTGGAGGAATATGATAGAAATCATAGTTTGTAAACGCCATAAACAAAGTAACTAAAACTGGAAATATAATAGTAAAAGCCATCATTAAATAGGCAGGAACGATCAAAAGATAAGGAAAACCGTTATCGTAAACATTATATAAAACAGTTTTAGCTGTCGTATTGACTTTTAAATCGTTGTTCCATCTATCAGCAACCTTTTTAGCATCATAAATATTCAGTGCATAAAAAGCCAAGAAGATAACCGTAATGATCAATTGCAGTGTTCCGCTAATCATGATAAATAAGGAATGGTCTTCTACGGGTACACTGCCTAAAGTGATTAAACCTTCAAATGCATTGATTCCAAAACTGAGCATTTCAAAAACAAATAATAAGAAGATTCCTAAAAAAACAAACCCTTTGAATTTTTGATTATTATAAAATTGTCCCATTCCCGGGATAATGGAATAGATCATCGCTTTCTTTTCATTCTTTTTTGATTTAGGCTGTGTTGTCTTAGCCATTTCTTTCTCCCCCTTCTCTTTATTTAACAATTATCGGCAGAGAATAAAAACATTCTCTGCCGATAGCTGTCGTTCCTATTTGCACAAAACTAGTTAGTGTATTTTTGTTCAATCGATTCAGAAATTAGTTTTGCAGCGTCGTCTGCAGATTGTTTAGGTGTTTTGTTGCCCGAAGCAGCATCAAACATCAAGTTTTCTGCCCCTGCCCAAACTTCTGCCATTTCAGGAATATTTGGCATTGGCTGAGCTTCTTTGAATTGGTCAATTACTGCAGTCGTCAATTCATCGTCTTGTCCTGTTGCGTATTTACGCGACTCTTGATTTGCAGGAATCTCATTTGTCATATCATAGAATTTGTTTTGGTTTTCTGTATTTGTGACATAATCAACCCATTCTTGTGCCACATCTTTATTTTTAGAATAGTTGCTGACGACCCATCCTTTTCCGCCGCCGAATGCTTGATACTCTTCACCGTTGTTCAAAGTTGGGATAGTCGATACGCCATAGTTCACTCCAGCTTCTTGCAAAGCCGCTGCTTGCCAAGGTCCGCCAATAAACGCTCCAACTTTTCCAGCTAAGAATTGGTCTGTAATAAAGGCATCTGAACTCGTGATATCTTGCATACCTTGAGGCCAAACGTTTTGGAACCAGTCAGTTGCATACGTGATAGCTTCGACTGCTCCTTTATTATTCAATCCAATATCTGTCGGGTCTGTTCCATTATCGCCAAATACATAACCGCCGTAGCCGGCAACTAATCCATAAGAGAAGTAAAAGTCAGTCCACTTTGCTAAGAAACCAGTATTTTTACCTGCTTCGCCTGCGAAGTCGTATTTTTTATCTTTTGATAATGCTTCTAAATCTTTAAAAGTCTCAGGTGCTTTATCAACTAAATCTTTGTTGTAGTATAAAACAAGTGTTTCGATAACTGCAGGTTCTGCATAAATTTTATCATCAATGGTTACTAGTGCTTTATCTGTATCATCATACTGCTCTTCATTTCCTAGTGTGATCTCAGCTAAGTGTCCCTGTTGTCCTAATGGGCCTACGCGGTCATAAGCTGACATCATAATATCAGGAGCGTTTCCAGCTGGTCCATCTAGAGGCAATGCTTCTAACTGTTCAAACATATCTCTTTCAGTTACTTTGATTTTCACATCGTGTTCTTTTTCAAATGCTTCTTTGATTTCATCAATATATTTAATGTACCCCGTATCAACGGATATATGTAGCTCGTCTCCACTATTTTTTTCTTTGTTAGATGAAGACGTTGAATCGGTACCGCTTCCTCCGCCGCAAGCAGCCAACAACAAAGCACTTGCAGATACTAAGCCGACTGCATACTTTTTCCAATTACTTTTTTTCATTTTGATATCCCCCTCTTATTTGGTTTGTTTGCTCTCTTTCTTACATTCTTATTATCATTGATAAAACGCTTTCTTGCAATCGTTTTTTGCTTGTTAGCGGTAACAAGATGGTTTATCCATTCTTACTCTCATAGAGTTGACTTGCAATAACTTTTAATGACCAAAAGGATTGGCAGAGACATATTGCGTCTCTGCCAAAATCGCTTTTATTGAGTGCTGTATTTTTGCTCAATGTTGTCTTGAATTAATTTAACTGTATCATCCGCTGCTTCTTTAGGTGTTTTATTCCCTGAGGCTGCATCAAAAATCATCGATTCGGTTCCCGTCCAAACTTCTTCCATTTCTGGTATATTCGGCATCGGCATTGCTGAATTGTATTGTTCGATCACGGCATTTGTCAATTCGTCCTCGCCTTTACTGATAGAAGTTCGTGTTTCTTGATTTGCAGGTATCTCAGCAGATAATTCATATAGTTTTTGAGAATTTTCAGTATTGTTAACATAGTCTAGCCATTCTTGAGCCAGGTCTTTATTTTTTGAATAGTTGCTGATCGCCCATCCTGATCCTCCGGCAAACGGTTGATAGTTTTCACCATTCGGCAAAGTAGGGATGGTACTGACTCCATAATTTACATTCGCCTCTTTATAACTTGCAGCTCCCCAAGGACCATTGATGACTGCAGCTGTCTTTCCGCTGGTGAATTGATCATTCATAAAGTTCTCAGCACTCGTCACATCTAATGCACCTTTAGGCCAAGTATTTTTGTACCAGTTGGACGCATAATTGATCGCTTCAACTGCTTCTGGCGTATTTAAGCCAATGTCAGTTGTATCTGTTCCGTTATCTCCAAAAATATAACCGCCATACCCTGTTATTAAACCTAAGTAATGGTAAGGAGATACCCAGTTAGCTAAAAATGCTACGTTTTTGTCTTTTTCACTTTCAAAAGCAAAGCGTTCATCTGTTGACAGTTCTTCTAAGTCTTTGAAAGTCGCTGGTGCTGTATCGACTAGGTCTTTATTGTAAAACATGACCAATGTTTCTATTACAAAAGGGGCCCCGTATATTTTGTCTTCGGACAATACTTGTTTTTCATCCATCTCATCATAGCGTCCATCATCTGGCAGCTTAACTTCTGCCAAGTGTCCTTGCTGACCTAAAATACCGATGCGGTCATACGGAGCAACGAGTACATCCGTTCCAATTCCAGCAGGTCCATCAAGCGGCAGAGCTTCAATCGAATCAAACATATCTTTTTCTGTTATTTTAACGGTTACATTGTGCTCTTTTTCAAATGCCGGAATCATTTCATTAACATATTCTGTGTACCTTGGATCCACATCTACTTTCAAAGTGGTTGATTCTTTAGATCCTCCTCCAGATGCTGAAGAATCCTCCGACTTTCCTCCGCCTCCGCAAGCAGCCAATAATACCGCGCTCAAAGATACCAAACCCAACGCTATTTTTTTCCAACGCTTATTCGACATAATGAAAATCCTCCCTTTTAAAAGTATAATACCCATCTATACCTTTATTATGGAATAAAGAACCGTTTTCAGCAACCGTTTGCACTCGCGATTTTTACTAATTCATCAACTCTATGTAATAGAACTGTACCTTTGTCTCAAAATAAGCCGGCTGCTCTCTTTAGAAAGCAGCCGGCTTAATGCAAAAAAAGTTGACTAGTTAATTTTGAAAACAACAAATCCGTTCTGCTTGATCGACAACAAGCGATTATCACTAAAGGTCAAGTGTCCTATAACAATCTCAGGTATATTGTCTAAAACCAGTTCAAGATCTTGTTCTCCTTGGTTAAAATAAGCAATCAGCGTTTCTTCTCCCAAAGTGCGTTTCAAACCGACTACTTCTTCATTATCACGTACATCAAACCAATTTAATTCACCATAACTTAAATTTTGCTGATGTTCTTTTCTAAAAGCAATCAACTCTTTTGTGAAAGCTAGCATATTAAGGTCTTGTTGCGCTTCATCCCAAACCATACATTTGCGGCAATCGGGATCATCAAACCCATCCATACCAATCTCTGTCCCATAATAAATACAAGGAGAGCCGTTTTGCATAAAGGTAAAGGCTAGGCTGGATTTAACAATGTCTTTATTTCCTTTACTAATAGATAAAATTCGTGCTGTATCATGGGAATCCAGTACATTAAACATCACTTCATTGGTTTGCTGGCGGTACAACATAAGCTGTTCGTTTAATCCGGCCACCATTTTGCTGGCTGAAATTTTCTTTTTCATAAAGTAATCTTCGATGGTTTCCGTAAAAGCATAATTCATTACTGCATGGAACTCATCTCCTTGAAGCCAGCTTTGAGAAGAATGCCAAATCTCTCCTAAGATATAAAAATCTTCTTTTAAATCCGTTGTCACTTGATAGAATCGTTTCCAGAAATGATGATCTACTTCATTAGCTACATCTAACCGCCACGCGTCAATGTCGAATTCTCGTATCCAATAAGCTGCAATCTCCAATAAGTAATCTTGCACTTCACGGTTAGCTGTATTTAATTTTGGCATATGTCCTGTAAAAGCAAAAGTATCATAAGGAACTTCGCCGACATTTTCCAACTCATCTGTAGTTAAAGAATCATCTAGTTTTACAGGAAACTGATGAATATGGAACCAGTCTGCATATTTAGAATCAGCTTCGTTCTCAATCACATCTTCCCATTGATAAGACAACATTCCCATATGATTGAAAACAGCATCTAGCATAATTCGAATGCCGCGTTTATGTGCTTCATCAACCAGCTTTTTAAATGTTTCTTTATCACCAAAATCAGGGTCAATCTCAAAATAATCCGTCGTATCATACTTATGATTAGAGGTTGCTCTAAAAATCGGACAGAAATAAATACCATTGATCCCCAAATCCACCAAATAATCTAAATGGTCGATTACGCCTTGCAAGTCTCCTCCGTAGAAATCATCTCGTGTTGGATGCTCTTTACTTCCCCATGGCAGTGTGCCTTCGGGGTCGTTGCTTGTATCTCCATTAGCAAAACGCTCTGGGAAAATCTGATACCAAACGGTTTCTTTCACCCAGTCCGGTGATTTAAACCGATCAATCTCTTGAAAATAGGGCATACGGAAAAAAGTATTGGCTTCTTCCAAATATTTTTCTTCAAAAGGAAAAACTCCTCTGTCGCCATAAAACACTTCAAGACTATCTGTGCCGATGACATGAAACCCATATGACAATCTTTTAAATTCAGCTCCTATAGCGATCATCCAGTAATCATGAATATCTGTACTGGCGATCAATTTCATTGGAACGTGGTCTAAATACCATTTTTTAGTACCATGCAAATAAGGGTCTCCGCTAATAATATTGACTTGGGCGGCATCGCCTTTTTTAGTACGCAACCGAATATGCATTTCGTTTGCCTTATATAAATAAGCATATTCGCTATCTGGACGGTGAAAAATTGCTGCTGTTTCCATTACTGACATTCTCCATTCTTAATCGGTTAATTTTTTTATATTTAAAATACACTGATTCGATTTTCTTCATGCGGTTCATTTTCTTCATCGATTCCGAACACTAAAACAGCTGCACCATAGGGGCCTAATTTGCCTAATTTCCCTTCCAATGAATTGAAGTCATTCGTTAGCAAAACGGTAAAGTTCTCTTCTGTAAAACGTTCGTCTTCAAAGAACACAGGCTGGTCTGTGAAATTACAGCAGACCAATGCTGTTTGTTTTCCTAGTGTGCGTTCGTAGCAATAGAGCTGATCATTCGTTTCGATTAATTTAAAGCTGCCTTTAGTAAATAAAGGTGTTTGTTTGTAATTTAGCAACTTGCGGTAATAATTTAAAATACTCTTTTCATCTGCTTCTTGAGCTGCAACATGATAATCGGCTTCTTGGTTAACATCGCTCCATGGAGGGCTAGTTGAAAATCCAGCAAATACAGAATCATCCCATTGCATTACGCCGCGGCTAGCATCTTTACTAGTTGCATTTAATTCCCGTAAAATATGTTCCTTACTATATCCTAGAGCTAATGCTTTTTCATAAAAGCCTTTTGCTTCTGGTGCTTCAAATTTATCAATTGTCGGAATCTCTAAATTTTTCATGCCGATTTCTTCGCCATTTAAAATGAATGGAATTCCTTTTTGCAGGTACATCAATGTAGCCAACATCTTACTGCTGTTTTCGCGATAATGAATCACATCACCAAAACGCGAGACCGCGCGTGCCATATCATGATTGTTCCAATACAGTGTTGGTCCGCCAAAGTCTCCTAATCGATCTTGCCATTCGCTCATCGTTGCTTTAAAAGCTTTGAGGTCCAACTTTCCTGACTGCATCGTCAAAGGCAAGCGTACGTCTTTCTTTGTGTCATCTTCTGAGAAATAACGAAAAGTTATTACTGCATCACATGCTTCATTCAGCGGATCTGAATAATTAACGGCCAAGTCAATATTGGCTGATGCCGCTTCCCCGACTAAAAAAACATCCGGGTATTGTTTGCGCAATGCTTGTGCAAAGTTCTTCATATAATGATTTACTTTAGGCAAGTTCGCATAATATTCCTCTGCTAAAACAATTTGTCCATCTACTATATTTGGTACATCTGGGTAACCTGCTTCTTTATCCATATGAATAAAAGCATCTAAACGAAAGCCATCTACACCTTTATCCATCCAAAAAGTTGCGATATCCAACATAGATAGCTGCACTTCCGGGTTGTTCCAGTTCAAATCAGGCATTTCTTTAGCGAACAAATGGAAATAATACTGATTGCCAGCCGGCTCTTTTTCCCATACCGTTCCGCCAAAAAAAGAAGCCCAATTATTGGGTAATTGTCCAGCAGTTTTACCGTCAGCCCAAAGGTAATAATCACGATACGGATTGTCTGGCCCTTTAAGCGCTTCTTGGAACCAAGGATGTTGATCTGATGTGTGGTTTAATACAAAATCAAATATCACTTTTAATCCATATTGGTGAGCTTTTTCTATCAGTTCTTCTGCATCCTCTATTGTTCCGAAAAGCGGATCGATTGCGTAATAATTAGAAACGTCGTAGCCGTTATCAATCTGCGGTGAGACAAAAATAGGATTTAACCATATCACCGAAACACCTAATGACTGAATGTAATCTAAACGCTGGATTACACCCCGAAGATCCCCTACCCCATCACCATTGCTATCTTGAAAACTACGCGGATAGACTTGATATACAATGGCTTCTTGCCACCATTTTTCTGACATGTTCTGCCTCCTATCTATCTTAGTGTGCTTAATGTAAGGATACTGAAACAGGAAAGCACTTACAATACCAAATAAGATGTTAACGGTAACAAAAAAGAACAAGCACTTAAGCCTGTTCATTTATTTTTTGTCTTTACTATTGTCAGCAATACCTTTTAATAAAACTACAGCTCCATATGGTCCTAATGTGACACAATTACCTTCTACGTCGTTTCCTTCATTTTGAATCAAAACTTGCCATTCTTTTTCAATAATTCCATCTTCTTGCATCCGTTCTTCCGTATCTGAAAAATTACAAACCACAATTGCCCGCTGTGTGCCCAACACTCTTTCATAACTGTATAGGCTCTCTTTCGTTTCCATCATATGAAACGTTCCTTCTGTAAAAATCGGCATTTTTTTATAGGTTAAAATCTGACGATAATAAGCTAAAATACTCTTTGCTTCTTTTTCCTCTTCAGCAACATTGTAGTCCTCTTCTCGATTGACACCGCTCCAAGGCGGCATAGTTGAAAACCCCGCATATTGAGAGTCATCCCATTGCATCGCTCCTCGACTCACATCACGTGCTGTACTATTTAATTCCATTAAAATATGTTCTTCAGTATAACCCAAAGCTTTCGATTTAGCATAAAAAGCTGTTGCACCGGGAGTTTCGAATTCTTGCGGATTTGTATGAATTAAGTTGCGCATCCCTATTTCTTCACCATATAAAATAAAAGGAATTCCTTTTTGTAAATACATCAGCGTTGCCAACATTTTACTGCTGTTTTCGCGGTAGTTCGTATCGTCCCCAAAACGGGAAACGGCTCTAGGCATATCATGGTTGTTCCAGTAAAGAGCAGGACCGCCAAAAGGAGCTAATTTTTTTTGCCATTCTGACATGGTTTGTTTAAACTGTTTTTTATCCAGAATAGCATGCTGCATATTGAACGGCAATCTGGGATCTTTTACAGAATGGTCCTCAGGAAACAGCATAAAAGAAATGATGGTATCGCACATATCATTGGTAGGATCAGAATAGGTGACTGCTAAATCGGCATCTGCCGAAGCAGCTTCTCCCAGTATAAAAACATCGGGTTTTACTTTACGCAATGCACTGGTCAAATCTTGGATATAGTTTTTAATATTTGGCAAATTTTCGTTAATGAGTTGTGCCGAAACCAAGTCGCCATCATGCAAAGGAGGTTCACTCGGAAAGTCATCCAACTTATCTAAATGGATAAACGCATCTAACCGAAAACCGTCTACTCCTTTGTCCAGCCAAAATTTCCCAATATCCACCATCGCTTTGCCGACATGAGGATTATCCCAATTTAGATCCGGCATTTCCTTTTTAAACAAATGAAAATAATATTGATCGCCCACTGGTTCTTTTTCCCAGACAGAACCGCCAAAAATTGAAGCCCAATTATTTGGCAAGTCACCATTCGGCTGAGCATCATGCCAAATATAAAAGTTCCGATGAGGATTTTCAGGACCTTTTAACGCTTCTTGAAACCATGGATGCTCAATAGAAGTGTGATTTAAAACGAGATCGAAAATAACTTTTAAATCACGTTTATGTGCTTCTTTAATGACAAGCTCTGCATCTTCCATTGTGCCAAAAATCGGATCAATTGCATAATAATCGGATACGTCATATCCATTATCGACTTGTGGGGATTTGAAAATAGGATTCAACCAAATAGCATTGACTCCGAGCTTTTGAATATAATCCAACCGCTGAATCACTCCAGGTAAATCCCCTATGCCGTTCCCATCTGTGTCTTGAAAGCTTCTTGGATACACTTGATAGATAATCGCTTTTTCCCACCATTTTAAGTCGTGTTCAGTCATTTTTCCCACCTCCTGATCCATACTCTAAACAAGGCTGCTTTTCTATTATCTTTATTCTAATCAAATCACCGCTAAATTGCTAAATTTATCCCTCTAAAATCTATCTGCCTTTCTTTTAAAAAAGAAAAAATCCAATAAGCAACAACTGCTTTTGGATTTTTTTAGCTTACCTGTCCATTCAGTTAGACGGTACAAAAACAGTCAGCTGTTTATGAAAAATTTCTACTTCAATAGGGAAGGCCGGTCCTGCATCGCCGTCAACAGTACAAACAAAGTTCTCTGTTCCTTTTGTGCTGATAGCAGCTTTTTTAAATTTCTTCAGAACTAATTTATCAGAATAATCTTCATCTTTACGGAATAATTCCGGGATAAGTTGAAGTTTTTCAACTGCCGTTGTTTCTTTTAAACATAACAATTGCAAATAACCATCATCTGTTTCAGCTGAAGAAAAAACTGTTCCAATTCCTGTAACAGAGTTGCTTAAAGCAATAAGCAGCATACTGTAGTGCTCTTCAATTTTTTCTCCATCTAACGTTAAGTCAAAAAGGGCAGTATGTTCATCAGTCAAAGCTTTTAGTCCTTCAAAAACATAAGCTAACGGCCCAAATTTAGTCTTAGAGTCAGTATCTACGTTTTGCACGCTTTCCGGAATAGGCCCAACCGAGACAGTACTAACAAAATAAGTATCGTTTATTTTCCCTAAGTCAACTTTCTTTTGACTGGTTAGTTCCAAATTACCAATGGCTTCTTCGGGTACGACAGAGATTTCTAACGCACGCGCAAAATTATTTACCGTTCCTAATGGAATGATTCCTACAGTTGGTTGGTGTTCATGAATAGCGATACCATTTATTCCTTCATTTATCGTGCCATCACCGCCCATTAAGAAAAGAGCATCAAATTGATAGAACGCTGCTTTATTTGCAAAGTGTATTGCATCTCCTGCTTTAGTTGTTTTATTCACGACAATTTGCTCAAAGTGACTTTGTAGTTGTGCTTTCAATTGGTCAACGTATTTTTCAGCCTGTTCACTGCCAGATGAAGGATTTACCACGATCATTGCTTTTTTCATTTCACTCGCCTCACTTTACTAGTTTATTTTTATCGTTCTTTTCTCGTCGTTCCTCTTGTAATCAATTCTGGTGTGAATAACACTTTTTCTTGAGCTGCGCCGTTTTGTTCAATTTTAGTCATTAACATTTTTGCACAAGCCCCACCCATTTCAATTACAGCTTGTTTAACAGTAGTTAACTGCGGAAAAGCTATTTGATCCAAGAAGACTCCATCGTGTCCAATAATGCCAAAGTCACTAGGAATCTTTCCACCCATTTCAAGGATACCTCGCTCTATGCCGATCGCTAAACGATCAGAGCTGCACACAAAAATAGTGTTTGGTGAAAAATGAGTCCAATGTTCTTTGATGTATTGTGCTGCTCCACTTGAGTGATTCCCAAAACGTATGATTTTTGGCGGTAATTGGTTCTTTTGCATCGTTTGTAGGTAACCTGTTTCTCTTGATTTTTCAAACAGCTCGTCAATATCGATTCCAATAAACATAACTTGTTGGTACCCTAAATCAATAGCATATTGTGTTGCCATGGCCACACCAGCTTGGTTATCGGAATCGACGAAATCATACCCATGCCGATTTTCACCGAATAAAACTACCGGTTTGTTGGCACGTCCTATCCATTCATAATCTTTTTCACGAACACCGCACATAATGTAACCATCGCATGCCCCAATATCGAAATTATTTTTCGTTACTAATTGCAGCGAATAATGGCGAGCATCTAATTCCTGTGCAATACCAGTTAATAAATTCATATAATACGGTTCAGTTGTGTCCATCTCTTCCAATATAAATAGTTTAATGATTTGTGTGCGATTGTTTGCTAAAGCTTTAGCGGCTACATTAGGCCGGTAGTTCAGTTCTTCCATCGCTTCAAATACAAGTGATTTCAGTTCATCGGTCACTTGTTCTGGATGATTGATCACGCGCGAAACTGTCATTTTTGATACATTAGCTTTTTTGGCAACATCGTTTAATGTGGTCATGCAGATTCCCCTTTTTGCAACAGTTCATTTTACACTACCGTTATTTTTAGTCTATTGCTGCTATTATCGCTTTTCTAAAAGTAAAAAACAAGTCTCCACTGGTCTTTAAAGTCCCTTCAATCTGTTTAACTGTTTTATGAAAAAAATTCCAATAACAGCTGAGTGAAAACAACTATTATCGGAATTGCAAGTTAACTTTCTGCTATGTTCATTTTTGCTTGGCATTCAGGGCATATCCCATAGACTTCCATCCGATGACGAGTCACTTGATATCCTGTTAAATTGTGCGCCACTGCTTCAACATCTTCTAACCCTGGATAATAGATGTCTTCAATTTTACCGCAACTTTCACAAATAGCATGATAATGCTGAGTTGAAGCAAAGTCGAAACGACTAGATCCATCCCCATAAGTCATTTCTTCTACAAAACCAATTTTTTTAAATAAACGCAAATTATTATAAACAGTTGCAACACTAATATTTGGAAACCGTTCTACAAGCGAACGATAAATTTCATCAGCCGTTGGATGGCTATGAGCTTCTATCAGATATTCTAAAACAGCATAACGTTGAGGAGTTATTCGAATATTAGAAGTTTTTAGTTTTTCCATCGATTGCAGCAATAATTGATTATTGGCCATGAATATTCCCCCTTATTTATTCCATTCAGTAAAACATCCTCTTCTTAAAGCTTTCTTTCCATTTAAATGAAGGGAAAATTTTTTCTATCTGCAAAAAGATTTATTTGATTCTCCTAATGATAACGTTTATCACTTAATAATGCAACTTTAGTGCTGATTAGTGTATGAGAACAACTTTACAGACAAGGAACTGAATCAGTTTGTTGTGTTTAGTCAAGCTTATAACTCATCTATTTGTTTATCTTTTATTAAAGAGTAGTTAGTCAGCTCTTATCTAGTACATTTGCTTCTCTTTAAAGAAATAATTTGCTAGAATATAAGAGATGATGAATAATTATTAAAAAATAGAAAAATTGGATTTATTGCGATTGGGAGAGGATACATTTTATGAAAATTGGAGCAAGAACTTTAAAAACGGGCATAGCCATTACTCTTGCTTTAGCCATACCTCATTTTTTAAATATACAAGGAGCTGGTGTTTTAGCGGCAATTTCAGCAATTTTTGCTTTGCAACCTTCTTTGAAACGTTCTGTCAGAACGCTCAAAGACAGGATTTATGGAAATATTATTGGTGGTACATTAGCCATTGTTGTAAATTTAACATTAGGAAATCATTTTATGTTTATTGGTTTAGCAGCAATTGTATTAATTGCTATTTTAAATCAATTTAATCTCTCATCCGTAATCGGACAAGCAACAGTAACATTGATTGTGATTATGATGACTTCAGATCCCAATTTCGTTTTAGCAGCCAGCATCCGGATTTTAGCTACACTGCTTGGTGTAGTTATAGCTTTTTTAGTCAATACCTTGTTTTTTCCACCAAAATATGAAGAAAAACTTTATCATTTAATTGACTACACAACTTCTGAAATTATGAAATGGATGCGAGCAAGTGTCCGTAAAAATAGTGAATACCCCATTTTAAAAAAAGACCTAAAATGGGTGAAGTCTGAAATAGATCGAATGGATCTCTATTTTTCTTTAATGAAAGACGAAGGAACCTATGTCCGAAAGAAAAATCGTTTACAGATTTTAAGAAAAATAGCCGTTTATCGTCAAATTATTCAGACAACGAAAGCAGCTTACCAATTGACTGCAGTCATTCATGAACACGAAAACTCATTTAATCATTTCCCGGAAGAATTAAGAATTCAAATTCGTGAACGTTTAGAAACTCTTTTAAGTGCTCACGAGCAAATATTATTAAAGTTTAATGGTCGCGTTTCGCCTGATGAAGTTAATTTTATTGCATACAAAGAATCGTTTAGAACAAAATTCATGCATTTATTCTTTGATGAAGCAAATATGGAAGTAAAAATAAACAAGGACTATACTCAAAGCAATGCAGTAATTCATATTATGTCCAGTATTTTAAAGTATGAAGAATATTTGATTCACTTGAATACACTAGTTACCAGTTTTAAAGGAAATGATTGGAACCCTGAAACCCAAATTGACAATATTGAAAATATAGAACAATAAGAAAAGTTTGAAACTTTGTTGTATCATTTACTGGTTTAGTCGAACGCTAGACAGGCAGGATAAAAATTGTATACCTTTCAACTCTAAAAAATACGAGTTCTTTATCCAATCGTGTTGGTAATGCTTAAATAATAAAATTTCCTCCGGAATTTACGCGTCTGCTTGCAAGAAGCCATGGGAACGACTGGAGCCTTTTCTGTCTCCAGCCTTTCAAGCCTCAAACGAAGCCTAACCGCTTCGTAATTCGCATTGAATCCTTTACATGGCTGCAAGCAGCCGCTATTCCTCCAAAAATTTCAAGATTGTAGAATAGATACATTCTTCTTACCAACACCAAAAATAATAGAACCAAAATACGCTTTTTCTGGTTAATTAACCAGAAAAAGCGTATTTTTATTAAGATTAATATGAAGTGGAGTTTAACGTCCGCTGGTGGTATCGATTGGTTCTGTTAATTGCTCAGTAAATAAAGAAGCATAAAGATCTGTTCCTTGATCGTTCAGTGCTCTTCCATCTTCTTTTAAAACAGCTGAAAGATCTTGCTCTTGAGACTCCATTTCAGATTGGAAAGCAGCATGCAGATCAAAAAGCGGAAATTCGTTTTCTTCTGCCACTTTAACCGCTTGTGCTAGATAACTTGTATAGTCTAACGTTCTCGAGTTAAATTCTCCTTGCCGGCTGCTGCTTGGATTAGGTGTAACCAAAACAACCAGTGCCTCCGGTAAAGCCTGTTTTATTGCTGCATAATCTTCAGCTACATATTCACCCGAATCTGCCAAACTAATGTCTCGTACTTGATCTCCATAAACGGGAACTTGGAAAAAAACGACATCCGGTTTAGTTTCTGCTACTGCAGTCACTGTATTTTCTTCCAATAACCGATAAGAATCATAATCTGGGAAAGCCAGCTGATGTACTTCGATATTGGAGTTTATTTGCTTAGTTATGTACTTTTCAACAACGGAAAGCCAGGTTTCAGATTCTGAAAAATCTCCATAAAAACTGACCACTGCTTTTTCTTCTTTAGCAGACAAATAGGCTAAATAATCCGAAACAGATAATTGCTCTCGATTATTTTCAAACTTTTCTTGCTGAGCAGATAGATCTGCTTTCTGAGCTTTACTAGATGTTTTGTTATTTGCTGCTTTATCACTACTCACTGCAGTAGTTTCATTTGTCCTCAATAATTTTGCTTTTTGTGTTTTTTGATGATCCATTCCAAACCAAATAATTCCAACAGTCAAAATCATGAGTAGTATCAAGGCAAAAACGCTTTTTTTTGTCACTTTTTGCTCACTCCTTTATTTTTAATATTCCACTCGTTATTATAGCATAGCTTATTTGACTAAAGAAAGCATCCTTTCCAAAAAGCTCTTCAACCATAATAAAAAAGCACCTTGCATTATTTAAGGTGCCTTTTTATTACTACTCTTTGAGAACCATCATCCTATTCAGTAGAAGATCCGTTATTTATTTGCCAGCTGACGATAGCGTTTATACCATAAGTTAACGTATTCTTTAGAAAAGGGACCTTTTTCTTCGTTGATCCACTCTACTAAAATTTTAACATTTTCTTTTAAAATATGGTCAATATCATCAGGATAGCCCCATAATTTACTATGATCTTCATACTCATCCACATCCAACAATCGTTTTTCGCCATCTGGAAATACTTTAATGTCTAAATCATAATCAATGTACTTCAATCCTTCCTCATCTAAAGCATAAGGTGAAGCCAGGTTACAATAATATGAAATGCCGTTATCGCGGATCATTGCAATAATATTGAACCAATAATGTTTATGGAAATAAACAATGGCCGGTTCTCTCGTTAACCAACGACGGCCATCTGCCTCTGTGACTAGTGTGTGATCATTACACCCAATCAAAGATTGGTCACTTGTCTTAAGAACCATTGTATCTCGCCATGTGCGATGTAAACTTTCATCGTGTTTATAACTTTGGATCGTGATGTATTCTCCCTCTTTTGGAACATGCATCCCTAACCCAACTTTCTTTTTCTCTTAACGGTATCATGAGAAAATCATTAATAATACTAGAGTATATTTTCAGTCATTCGAACTCAAAAGTATTATATCATATATTTACTCATTTAAAGCAAAAAAGACACTAGTGATCAATCAACTTTATTCTCAAAATGGATACAGAGCTGTTTGCTTAGCAAAAAAAGTCTTCTTTACTTTTATGAAAAATAGCAAAGAAGAACTTTTTGTTATATTTTTTTAAAGTGACTTAAATAGCTTTGCCACATTTTCGTTTGAGGTCCAGGAAAAGTGTACTTTTCAAATTGCTCAGGAGATACCCAATGGCAGTTTTCCGGCAAAGGGCGGTCTTCACTTGAAATCTGGCCATAATACACTGTGATAAACCATTTTAGATGGCTAAAAATATGAACGACTTCCGCAAAAGGTTTTTTCATCAGTATTGGTTTTGCCCCATATGTTTCGTCTAATTGGATTAAGAGCTGCTGCAATACTTGATCTTGCAGTTCTTCAGATTCTATTTTTTGTATTTGGCCTTGTACAAGGTCGGTTCCATCTAAAATAAGATTTTCTTCTAAAAGTGGGAATAGCCACATATTAGCCAATAATCCATTAGCTGGTCGTTTTTCTAATAAAAATTCGTCTTTTTCGTTTTTGATGATAACGCCAGTATAGTAAACCGGAACAGCTTTTTTCTTGCGGCTTTTTACTGGGTATTTTTGCCATGTCCCATTCAAATAAGAAGCATTAAACTCTTTAATTGGGCTCATTTCTGGATGGTAATTTTTAGGTGTGCAAATACTTGAACCTAAATCCATAAAAGCTTGATTAAAATCTCCAGGTTTATAAGGATCAATGATCTCCCGCATCACTGCTTCAAATAGTTTACGGCTGGCTGGCTTGGCTATATCTGCGTCAATCTCAAATAAACGGCTTAACACACGCATAACATTGCCATCAACAGCTGGTTCAGGCAAACCAAAAGCCATACTTGCAATAGCACCGGCTGTATAAGGACCGATTCCGCTCAATTTAATAATTTCTTTTGGATCACGCGGCATTTCTCCCTCATAATCTTCCATAATCTGAATAGCAGCTTTTTGCATATTGCGAACACGGGAATAATATCCTAACCCTTCCCAAGCTTTTAATAACCGATCCTCTTCTGCTTCAGACAAAGCTTTAATCGTTGGGAATTGCTTCATAAAATTCAAATAATAAGGAATGACTGTATCTACTCGAGTTTGCTGGAGCATAATTTCAGAAACCCAAATACGGTATGGATCGTTATTGAGTCGCCAAGGCAAGGTTCTTTTTTCGATATCATACCAGCTCAATAGAGTAGCCCGGAAACGTTCTATTTTTTCTTGTGGCCACATTTTAATACCATAAACTTCTTTTGTTTCTTTCTCATCCATTAGTTTTTTGTCTGTCATTCGTTCTGATCTTCCATTTCTTTTTCTTCAATAAATTGAGTAATCAGTTCACCCGAAAATCCCTTCTGAAATAAACTGCTTTTAACTTTTTGAATTTTTTTATAGCCTTTTAATTTAGCTTGTTTCCGCCAAATTTTATCACCTTGTTGTTTTATTGCAGCATATTCTTCATCTTCTGCTTTTTCTGTGCTGACTTCTTCTAAGACTTGGGTAATGATATCTGAATCAAACCCTTTTTGCATCAACTGTTGTCGTACTTTATTGTTAGTTTCCCGCGTTGAATGCTGTGAAGAACGCCGAATAACTTTTTCAGCCAGCTGAATGCCGTTTTCAACCATCTGATCAAACGGATACTGCTCAGCCGCTTTTTCAATATTTTCTTCCGAGATTCCGCGTTTTTTTAGTTCTTGTTTAATATTTCGCGGCCCTTTCCCTCCAACATTTGCGCCGGTTCGGGTATAACTTTCCGCATACATCAAATCATTTAGATAACCTTGTTCTTCTAATTTTTCAATCACTTCATCTGCATCGTCTGAAAAATCATGTTTTGCTAAATCATCCCGCACTTCTTTTTCGGAACGTAACCCATAATTCAAATAATTTAAAGCACGAGTGTAAGCTTTCCTAACACCATCTTCTGCTTCAAGTTCTTTGCGAAATGCATCAGAAATTTCCATTCCTTTAAACAAAGCATATTTCACTAAAATTGCTTCGTCCACAGGAAACGCATACGCTTCCTCTAAGTAAATGTTATACCGTCCCTTGCGCTTTTGAGTTTCGATTTTTGTTATCTTTGGTACTCCTTCATTTGAAGTACTTTTTGAAGAAATGATGTTTTTCAATAAATCGTCTGTCATGATTATCTATCCTCCTTGTGATTTCATCAGTTTTATTAGTATACCATAAACTATAAGAAAAGCGGGTCAAGCCAGCTCTGACTCGAAAGAAATTTAGGAAATCGTGCCCTGAATGAGCATCACAGAGCGCAATGGGTACGATTTATCTAATTTCCGAGAGGCAGGCTTGTTCCGCTAGACATTCAATGCAGAAAAACTTATAATATCCTAAACTAATTAAAAAACCGAACAGAAGTTTGTTTTCACTATCAAAACAACAAAAAAGCACTAGAATGAGAGCCTTGCAGCTTTCATTCTAGTGCTTTTCATTCCAGCTTTTTAATCTTCTGAGTGATCTAGTAACGGATCAACGTTAGGCTGTCCAGTAATTGAACTGCTATTAAAACGAGGAAGCGTTTCCGAATCTTCCACTGCTGTTTGTCGGAAGTTGTCCTCTACAAAGTCGGTTGCATCTGTAGCATCTCCCTGTAAAGGATTTTTCCTTATTTGCTCGTTTTGACTTTGGACTATTTTTTGCGCCTCTATGGCTTCATCTTGCGCTTCTGCTGCTTTTGCTTTTTCTTTTATATCATGCGAATGATTTATTTCACTTTCAATAAACCCTGACTTTGTTGTTTCTGATTGGTTAGAATTTGTAGTTTGATTTCCTTCTTTTTTTCCTGAAAAGAGATTTTCATCTGATTGAACAGTTCGCTCGCTTAATTCTGCGTTTTGATCATTGTATTCTGCACTCTTTCCAGTTGGTTGAGAAGTATTAGCAGATACGCGAGTCCCGCTGCCTGACTGTCCAATCGGCTTAGTTTGGCGAGCTTTCTGGAATCCGCTAGTTGTATCTGTTGGGTCTTCTTTTTTCTCTGGGAATCGGTTGTCGTCAAACACTACTTTTTCATCTTTTAAATGAGAATCTTGATCATTGTATTCAGCACTTTGCCCTCTTGGATCAGAAGTATTTATTGCTATTTTTGTTCCACTTCCTGACTGTCCAATCGGTTTAGCAGTTATATTTTCATTGGTCGATTGGCTTAGATCAATTGGTTCATCTTTTAAATGATACTGCAGAGGAATATCAGCTTTTTCTTCTACTAAAATAACGTAATTGCCTGCTTGAAGAGTACTGTCATACCGTAAAGCTGTTTGTTTATCAATTCCATAATGTTCCAATGCACTATCTTCTGGTTCATCTGTAAACATCTTTTTAAATTTTTCCCACATGTTTTTATCGCCATCCGCTGCTATTCGGTCTACTTCAACGACAGTTCTGTTTTGAATGTTTGAATGATTTTCGCGACTTGTCACAATAACAATATCACTCATTAACCGCCCTTCACTTAGTAACCTTTCAACTGCAGCAAGCGTTTCATCTACTGTCTGATAGGAAGATTCTACTACTTTGCTCATTATCCATCACTCCATTTTTTTGTCGTGTGTATTATAAATCAATTTTATCTCTACTTAACTGATTAACCATTTACGACTACTCCGCCATTGACATGAATCGTTTGTCCCGTAACGTAACTTGAATCTGAGCTGGCTAGATAAACATATGCCGGCGCCAATTCATACGGATGTCCTGGACGTTCCAACGCACCGTCTTTGCCCCATTTTTCTAATTTTTTCTCAGGGAAAGTCGCTGGGATCAACGGTGTCCAGATTGGACCCGGTGCTACACTGTTTACTCTAATTTTCTTTTCTGTAACTTCTGTATTTTGAGACAGAGAACGTGTAAAGGATACAATCGCGCCTTTTGTTGCTGAATAATCGAGCAAAGTTGAACTGCCGCGGTAAGCGGTGATTGACGAAGTATTGATAATAGAAGCACCTTCACTAAGATGGGGCATAGCTGCTTTTGTCATATAAAACATACCAAAAATATTTGTACGGAATGTCCGGTCTAATTGTTCTGCCGTAATATCTCCGATTTTTTCCTGGTAATGTTGTTCACCGGCGTTATTGACTAAAACGTCTAAAGGGCCCCACTCTGCAATTACCTTAGCAACAGTCTCTTTAGCGAAAGATTCATCACCTACATCGCCTTTAAATACTAGCGCTTTTTGTCCTAACTCTTTAATACGGTTTTCGGTAAAATCAGCATCTTGATCGGAATCATAATAAACGATTGCGACATCAGCCCCTTCTTTAGCAAAAGCTAAAGCGGCAGCTTGTCCTATTCCACTGTCACCACCAGTGATCAATGTTTTTTTGCCTTTTAATTTACCGGCTGCCATATAATCTGAACTTTCTGTTTGAGGAATCGGATCAACGTTTTTACTTTCATCATCCATTAAATAGCCTTCTTTAGGTTGTTGAGTTTCTACTTTTTCTTCACTCATCTCTATCCCTACCTTCTTAAATCTATTTTTTCCTTCGACTTTATCGTATCAAATATAAAAAGCGGATTCAAAAAAGAACACTTGTCCTTTCTATTTTCTTTAAAAAATAAAAGGCTCGGTTACTTTTTTATCGAGCCTTTTATCCATTTTATTTCTTTTCATCATCTTTAATCGTTTTTCCACCGGCGTCTTCGTATTTGCCGCCATAATACGCATCACTTTCAGGTATATTTTTATGAGCATCTGGATATTCTTCTTGTCTAGGCTCAGCATTAAGCGGGGAATTTTTTGCAGTATCTTCGCCCACAACTCCTTTGCTAATGTTGTCTGGATAAACATGATTCGACTCATCAGTTTCAACTGTTTGTTCATCGCCTGTCAACTGCGGCAATCCTTCTACTGAATTTTTATGTTTATCGATCGGCTCACCAGCTTCATCTTGTCTTTGCCCTTTATCAGGCGAAGAGGCTACTGAAGTTCCAGCTACGTCTTCTCTCGCTGATTGAGCTTTTGAAGGATCAAATTGTTCTTCTTCACCAGATTCCGGCTTCATCGCTTCTTTAGTTTTAACTTCACTAGGTTCCACATCTTCACTCTTATTCTTATTTTCATTATTTGGTGCCATTTCTGTATCTTCCATCCCTTCCCCGTTTAATACTTCTTCATTGACAGTAGATAAGTGTTCAATATTAGCAGGAGCAGTGCTGTCTAATAAAATGATGGTTTCTCGATTTTCCAAAGCTTCATTAAAATGCTCCGCAGCTTCGGCGTCTATTCCATATTCCACTAAAGGATTTGCGTCATTTCCTTCATTGTAGTTTCCAAAATTAAACGTATCTTTAATCTTGTCCCATAAAGAGTCTTCCTCTTCAGTCTCTACTGCTTCCACATCCACTAATGTCAAATCTTCTAATTCATTCTCGTGGTTGTTGTCTGTGATAATTAAAATCTCATCGGCCACATACCCCTCATTTAACAAACGTTCAACAGCTTTTACTGTTTCATCTGTTGAGGTATACGTTCCTTCTACACGTCTATCCATAATCTTCACACTCCATTCCCAATTTTCATCATTCTATTGATCAGTAACTGCGAAAAGTCGTCTGCTATTAAATAAGGCGCTTTCCTTCTCACTTAATAATAGCAAAAACTAAATGGGCAATCAAAGAAGAGCCCTTAGATCCGTTATTTTTAACTGCATTCAAGCACTATCTCAATGAACCAACTCGTGATTATGTTAAAAAAAGTCGATAACTTACAACATAAGCAGGATAAGTTATTTATACAGTTTTCCCATTTAATGAAACAACTTAACATTGTCATGGTTTGTTCAAAACTAAACAAGAAATAGCAAATAAACAAAATTTCTGACCGTTTCGCTTTAGAAATTATGGTATACTAATAAATGCAAATCAACGAAGACGACACCGGTCTTTGATAGGAGAGTGACCGTCAAGTGAAAGGGGAACAAAAAGCTGTGATTGTTTTAGCTGGTATGATAGGTGCTGGTAAAAGTACTTATACAAAATTAATATCTGATGCGTTAGGAAGCGAAGCTTTTTATGAAAGTGTAGACGATAACCGTATTTTAGAAAAATTTTATGAGGATCCGAAAAGATGGGCTTTTTCTCTACAAATTTATTTCTTGAATAGTCGTTTTCGCAGTATTAAAGCTGCCTTTTTACATGAAAACAACGTTTTAGACCGTTCTATTTACGAAGATGCTTTATTCACAAAAATTAATTATGAAGAAGGCAATATGAGTGATGCCGAAATGGATACTTATTTAGACCTGTTAGATAACATGATGGAAGAACTGGACGGTATGCCAAAAAAATCGCCTGATTTGTTGATCTATCTTCGCGGCTCGTTGAGTACAGTTCTTAATCGAATCGAAAAACGCGGACGCGTCTTCGAACAAATCGAAGGCAATCAAGGATTGTTAGACTATTACACTCATCTCCATAGCCAATATGACAGCTGGTTCGCCTCTTATGATAAGAGCCCAACTCTCATTATTGATATCGATAAGCACGATTTAGAAAATCCGGCTGATGCCGAAAAAATTATTGCTATAGTAAACGATCGCTTAAATGAAGTACGTTCTGAAGCAGTCAGTATCAGATAAAACAATTCAGCCTCTATCACATCAAAAAAACAAGCAATGAAGTTTACTTCACTGCTTGTTTTTTTGCGCTCAGCCAGACACAGCCAAACGTTTGCGAGGCTGGTAAAATAGCCGTACTTCGACCGTGGTTATCGTAAGCTTTAAAAAATAATTTTCCTTTTTTATTGTACCCGTAAGCATAGACCAGTACCCAATGGTTTTTATACCGGCTTCCTAATAAACGAGTAGTTCCAACAGCTACCGGCATTGGATCTGGTTGGTTTAATAATTCAACTAACTTTTTGTCAGGAACAAACAGCATCTTCGCTTGATAATCTGGATTGCCTTTTAAGACTGTATTCAATCCATGCCACAAATCCCATGGAAAAGTGCCTCGATAAGGAAAAGTATCATCAATCACTGATTTTAATCCTTTTAATAATTTTTCTTTAGAAACATCGACCCCGTATCGATGCAAATAAGTGTCGTGCAATAAAACAGCACTGACATATGTACCACAAATACCTGGCTTTTGGTTGTTGATCCATGTGCGGTATTTACGAAATCGTACTGGTTTTAAACCAATCCATTGTGTTGGATAACTAGTATGTAGCTTCAACTTGATCCGCTCCCTTTATTCCCTGCTTTTCTTTCTAGTTTACCATATGTTTTTCCATTCTTCTTTTTTTTATAGCTTTTTTCCAGTAAGAAAAGCCAAGGCATCCGCTTTGGCTTTGGTCTTTCAAGAAGGTTTCATTGGTTAATGAGAAATTAAAAGGAACACCCCTAATTAGTCTATTTTATACTTATTAACGATTTTTTATTTGACCGCTTCCATATACAATAGCTGAATCTCACATTATTACGAGCAGTTAAACAAGCCATACGCAACTTTTTATTCTTTAACTCTGTTAATTTATAGCGGTATAAATTATGTTTGAGCTCATTAATGACTCCCTGATCACGAGAAGCTTGGTCATAAGCTTGCATCAATAATTCTAAATTCAAGGCGGTATAACGTTCCTTTAGTATCGTCACATTACTCTCTTCTAAAGACTCGCATAAAACAATCACCGTTAATAATGCCGTTAAACCTGTTTTCCATTCCATAAGCGATAAGGACGTTTTCAAGGGGTAACGATTCTTGAAACTATGGTAGTACGAAGTTGATGTGTAAATAATTTTTTTGCTTTTCAGCATACATTCAATACACAAAAGCAAATCTTCAAAAAAATAAATAGATGGATTAAACCGAAGCGTAATAGATTCTTTAAATAAATCCATCATAAACAATTTATTGTTCATAAATCCTTGCATTGTTTCCCGATTGATCTCTTGCTGAATAGCTTGTGAAGAAGACCATTCTTGAATACGATAGGGTTTAAGCGGCTTACTTGAATGATGATGAGTCTCTTCAATATAGCTGCAAATAACCATATCTGCTCCTGTCTTTAAACTTAATGAAAGCAAGCTCTCAAACATCATCCCATCTACTCGATCTAATGCATTAACAAAACTAACGTATTTCCCGTTGGCAATCAATAAACCAGCATTGTAAGCAGCAGATATCCCAAAATTACTTTTATGAATGACTTTGAATCGAGGGTCCGCGCGGGAAAATCGTTCACATATTTCTCCACTTGCATCTGTTGAACCATTATTCACTAATATAATTTCCAATTTATGATACGTTTGGTATCTTAAATCATTCAAACACTTAGACAGATAATTTTCAGCATTATAAATTGAAACAATAATGGATATCATACAACGGCCTCCTTACTCGTTTCATTTGACTATGTAATCCTTCTTTCCTCTACCGAGAAAATGGATGTACTCAATATCAGTTTATCAACTATTGAGTACATCTCGTTCTTGTCTTCTGTTCGTCTCTTGTTGTGTGAATTTTTTACTATCCAAATACATACATAGTGATTCAATGATAGTTGAATCAACCGCTGAATCAAATTTCCGAGCAAATAAAGCTTCAGAAGACACTAAATTTCCATAATCAGTTTCTGTCCAAATAGAAGGATTTTTTCTTTTCGGCTTTTTTCCCCAATCGATTTTGCGCATATTACTGTATTGTTCCTGGTCGCTTCTTTTAACGGATAATCGTTTTTTAAAAGGAGAGTGATAAAGTAACGTTTGTAAAAACAATTCATCTGCGCACTTAGAACGGGAAAAGAATTGTTCGATCCATGGTTCTTTTGAAATAACAAAGTTTGCACATTCATCGGTAATGCTAAACCAAGAAGACCCGAATTTCAAAGTAAAAGGGGCTTGCTTTAGCCGATTGGTTCTAATGATTCGTTGAAAAAGCAAAACACTTTTATCCAAAGCAGTAGTATAAAACCGCAGCTTTTTAAAAGAAAATCTTGAAGCGGTATCTTGAAACAAATGATAACGTGAAATACGCGAGTAAATTTTTTTCATTTCCGGTTTAGTCTCCTTTGAAAAGTGGACAAACTCGATGCCATCATAGTATTGAAAAAAAGTATGAATTTCATCTTGTGTCTTTAAAGGCAGATCAGAACCAGACAGCAAGTGATAATAACGATAATTTCGTTGGACTGCTGCCTTCAATAAAATCAGTTCACACTGAATTTGACTGTATCCTCCCCAATTTACATTGATTCGAGGAACAAAATAAACCGATGATTTTAAAGCAAGCGAACGAATCTTTTTAAAATCAAAATGACTAACTTTTTTATCAATATGAAGATAAATATCATTTCTTTCATCATCTAATTGAGAAATCAAGCGTTCCAATACATCAAATTGATGATGAGCCATTATCAGATAAGCGTGTCTAGTATTCACTTTTTCACCTCATTTCCGTTTGCAATGGAGTATGGGTAGAATCTGTATTTTTTGCTGGACGATTGCCGTTTCTCAATTTGCTAATGAGCCAAATAAGCCCATATACTCCGGTGGCAAAGTTAGATTCAGCACAGCGATAGAAGACTTTCCAATGAATCGGAAAATAGCGGTTGTCTAAGTGTTGGTATGCTGTTTTATACCGTTCAGTTGATAATATTTTTTTTAACTCTCTTATCTTTTCGATCATTTTTCGTTCGCTCATTAAAACATTTAAGCCTAATTCAACCAAAGATAGAGCTATACGATTGTTTAACGCTGTTACATAATCCTCATTAAGATTGAATTCAGAGAGGTATTTTTCTATTAAATCAAATTTCATTTGAGTTTGAGTAAATAGTCGTTCTTTATAAAGAGAAGTTAGAGAAATTTCATTATCTTTCCGGTAGTGATACAAATGACGGTTAAGATAAACGGCTTTTGTGACATAACCAAAGACATATATATTAAACAAGGCATCTTCTGTACCGATAATTTTTGTATTGATGAATTTGATTTGGTTTTCTTTGATAAGAGCCGTTCTATATAATTTCCCCCAAGAAGTTACAATAGCATCAGCATTTTCCGGTTTTTCTAGTTCTTTTCCTACCAATCCAACCATACGTCTATGCAGCTTTGAAGCTACTTCCGACTGTTCGAAAACGATCTTTTCTTGTTTAAATATTTCTTTAGGCTTAGGATTGTTGGCATATTCTCTGATGTAAGACCATAAGACAACGTCTGCTTTCTCCTCCAAAGCCGCACGATAGGCTATTTCACAAGTATCCAGCTCAATCCAGTCATCGCTATCGATGTACATTAAAAACTCTCCATTAACATATTGTAAAGCATGGTTTCTAGCTTCAGAGACTCCTTGATTTTGCTGACTAATTACTTTTATTCGTTCATCTTTTTTAGCCATTTTTTTTAAGAAACGTAAACTATTGTCAGGAGAACCATCATCTACACAAATGACTTCAATCTCTTTAAACGTTTGATTTAAAATGCTGGTTAAGCACGTATCAAGAAACTGTTCGGTATTGTAAACAGGTAAAATAATACTGATTTTTGGCTGTGACATTTAATTTCCTCCTTTGGATCGTCTTCTCTTCAAGCCATCATAAAGCTAGCTGGCGGAAGGTTTATTCTGAATGGTTTACTTTAGCTAATTTTTTTCTTTTAAACAGCCCTCTCAGCATTTCCATTACATATTTGAACTCATCAGCCCGGTAAAAAAGCAACAGGAAGAAAGTATTTGGAATAATCAAACACATAAATGCTTTAAGGATAAAAGAATTTATCCCTTGCTCTCCTGCAAACGAACCGGCCAGGCTTGTCAATCCTGCCGCACAGAACGTGGCTCCAGCATATTTTGCATAACGTTTAAAATAGTCAAAAACACTGCGCTTAAACCCATTCTTATACAAGACTAACGGCTCAATCCAAAAAACAGTCGTCATACTGCTAATAAAAGTTCCCAATAAAATCCCTGCAATTCCATAGTATTTAGCTAAGATCACTGAAGCAATCAAATTAACCGTTGCTTCTGCTACGGGTTTATAGCGATCATTCCAAAACAACCCATAGGCATCTTTAAACACCAAGGTTGCTTTTCTAAATCCTTTTGTATAAAAATTGATTACGATCAAAGCTACGATCCAGTGGTTCATTACAAAATTGGAGCCTAGCCATAATGTGATAAAGGGATTAAACAGTATCCAGAGCGAAATCGCACAAAACCCGAAAATCCAAAAATTCAGAAAAAGCATAACTTTATAAATATCGAATGATTTATCTTCACTTTCAACGACATTTAAATTCCCAACACTTGCGGTGACCGATTCAAAGATTTGGTTTACGATAGAATTGATTGCCCCGATAATTAAAGAATAATTTGAATAAAAACCTACCCATACAATTCCTACAATTGAAGAAATAAGAATATTATCTGTACCTTCAACTACTACGGAACCTATCCGGTGGTACATCATCGCTTTAACATTACGGAAAATGGCTTTACGGTCAGCTACTGCTAATTTTTCTTTATTTTTATCTTTTAAAAAAGGATAAAGAATATCTGCTTTTCGCGATAATAGAATATTTTCAATCAGAGAAAAGATGATCTTTACTAGCAAATACAAAATGAAGTTTTGTGTCACTAACAAGATGACGACTTGAACAATAGTTACAACTGCAAAGAAGCCGCTTTTGTAAAATGTGACAATGTAATTCTTCTGATCTGCAATAATTAAAGAACGTTTATAAGCGTAAAAGTATGTCACCACTGAGTTTGCTAAATAAAGCAGAAAAATCAAATTCAAATTAGAAATAGCAGGAGCATCTTTAATAATGACATTTAAAAAAGGTAGTAAAACTAATCCCAATCCTAAAACTGAAAAACCAATCAATCGGTACACTCGAGAGTAGAAATTCATTAAGGCTTTTATCTTACTTTCATTATTAACTGCTAGCGGTTTATACAACCCATAAATAATGGCTGAACCAAAACCGAGTTCTGCAAGAGAAAGAATCGATAAAACATCCGTAAATAAGCCGTTAACTCCCAAATATTCAGCATTCAGCATTTTAACAAAGACGATACGTGAACCGAAAGACAACAAGATATTCAGTATTTGTCCAATTAATACAACGGCTACATTTTTCATAGAGTTCGCTGTTCTCATATAGTTCTCCTAACTAGCCAATTTTTATAACGCGTAGAACTTATCCATTTCTGAAAAAGTATCAATTTTTTTATGTTGACTGTTTTCAGTAAACTTAAGTCTTAACGCTTCATTGTCTAATATTTCTTTTACATTTTTGTAAATAGACTGACTGTTATTATCAGCGATCAGTCCATCAATTCCATGGACAATAAATTCCTTAGCTGTAATAAAATTTGTGGCAACTAAGGGTTTCTCAAATGTACTAGCTTCCGCCATTGAAAGACAATAGCCTTCTTGCTTAGAGGGCTGAACATAAATATCACAATATTTATAATAAGGAAAAGGGTTGTTTTTTTTACCTAATAGAATCAAATACTCTTCTATCCCCAACTCTTTGATTTCTGCTTCTAATTTTTTTCTTAGTTTACCTTCTCCGATCAAAAACCATTTAAAGTTATAACCCTCTTCTTTTAAACGAGAGACGATTGCGGGTAGTCGTTCCTGACCTTTTTCTTCTTCCAAGCGTCCCACTGTCAATATTTTGATGCCATTGTACTGAAACTTGTTTTTTGATTCGCTAGCTTTTTCTAAGATTTCCCGGCTATTAAAAATGGAATAGAAAACATCCGTCGCTCCTTCCATCTCAGGATAAATTTCATTAAACTTCTCTTTTGCTGCTGTCGAAACACAAAAGGTTTGATCGTATCTAGGGAAAATCCGATGTCCAGCAGCTTTTTCATTGGAGGGTACTTTAGAATAATCTTCATGGATCCACATTACTTTTTTCTTTGCTCTAATTTTTTCTAAAACAAATGGAGTTAAACTATTTCGAGATCCGCCGTCATATGCAATCGCTACATCATATTCTTCATTGCAGACATCATAACTGTCTACCAACTGTTGATTTAATCGTTCAAACTGATCAAGAATAATGTAACGGTATAACTGCAAAAACATCCATAATCCTTTTAACAGTTTTCCTTTTTTCAGGCTTCTTTTTAAATACAGTCCCATATTGAGACCCAATCCTTGTTTATATAATTCAATCAAATGAATTTTTTTATTAATTAATGGCAATAATGTTTTATCCGGTCTTGCTAACATGACTGTAATTTCATAATCTTCAATTTCATTGATTAACTTAATCAACGATTGTTCAGTCCCGGCATTAGTCAAACTTCTAATGACAAAAACAACTTTTTTCATTAAGTACTCACTCCTTTTGGAAGTTAGTTTAGAGAGCGTAAAATTTTTCAACCTCAGTTGAAGTATCAATTGTTTTTTTCAAATAGTGTTCACTGATGCTTGTCCGTAATTTTTTATCATCCAATAACCTTTTAACATTCTCATAAAGAGACTGACTAGTAATATCAGCAATTAAGCCATCAGATCCATGGGTATGAATAAATTCTTTAGCTGTTAAAAAATTAGTCGCAACAATTGGTTTTCCAAAAGCCATTGCTTCGACCATGGACATGCAGTACCCTTCTTGTTTTGAAGGCTGGACATAAATATCACAGTCTCGATAATAAGGGAAGGGATTCTTCATCCCGCCCATCAAGGTTAAATAAGCTGATAATTCTCGGCTTTTGATTTCTTTTTCTAATTTTGCTTTGACTCCATCATCGTCTCCGATAAGATACCAGTGAAAGTTGTACCCTTCTGCTTTTAATCTGGAGATAACTGCTGGAATCAAGTCATGTCCTTTTTCCTCACCCAAACGGGCGACTGTTAAAATTTTCATTCCTGGATAATCATAATGACTTTGCTTATTTTCCGCTTTTGCATAGAAATCATTTTTACTATAAATAGAATAAAAAACGCTTGTCTTCTCTATTAATTCAGGATATAATTCATCAAATTTTTCTTTTGCTCCTTTAGAAACACAAAAAATTTGATCAAAATGTGTAAACACTGTTCCGCCTGTCCGTTTTTCAGCCTGGACTAGTTTTGAATAATCCTCATGCACCCACATGATTTTCTTTTTAGCTTTGATTTTTTGAATGACGTAAGAAGACGTAGCACGCAATCCCCCATCATAAGCTACTGCTATATCGTACTCTTCATCTTCCATGGGATAAGATTTCAAATAGTAATTATTTAAGGGAATCATATCCTTTGAAACGAGATAAAATCCGATTCTCCAACTAGCATTTAACAATGACATCCATTGTTTCCTTTTATAAGCTTCTTTCAAATAAATCCTAGTATCGATTCCATTGCCTTTATCCGTTAAATACTTAACTTTAATCGGCTTTTTAATTAATGGCAGTAAAGGAGCAACATTTTTAGATAACAATAGAGTGATTTCATAATGTTCAAGATGATTGATCAAATTGACCAATGAATGCTCGATTCCACCGTTGGTCAACGATTTGACCACAAAGACAGCTTTTTTCAAATCTCTTCACTCCTTTTCTGTACTTTTTATTTCTTTTTTATCGTTAGTAACAGTTAACCGAACCGTTTTTTCTTTATCGCTTTGAACTTTGCTGTAAATTGTAGCAAAAACAATCAAAATCAGAACCCAGCCAATCATTCTCAATCTAGCAGCCGTACCAATGTTATCATTTGAAAGTCCAATCATTCCAAACCAGACAAAAGCATGTAATAAAATATAACAATGGATTGCTGTCAACAAAGCTCTTTTTATCCATAAGTACCGCAGAATCAGTACCATTGGTCCAGTCTCAATAACAAACAAGAACAGTGTACTGAACCCATTGATGTGCCAAGGAAGGGGTCCAATCGAATTACCTAGATAACTGTGGAAGTAATTGACAAAAAAAGTGCCAAAGAAATACTGTTTTAGATTGATAAACATTTGACTTCCACCGGAAAAATTAGTTAATGCACTGTTTCGATAGTCCAAGGCATCTCCTAGCGACATTTTTAAGTAAGGGATTTGGTAATTGATCAAAAAGGTATAATAAAAAATGAATAGGATAAGAAAAATTCCAATAATTAGAAACGGTCTTTTAACTTGTTTGATTTTTTTGTATAAATAATAAAGAATAACTGTGATGAGAAATGAACCAGCTGCATAAAACCTTAATTCACCCAGCATCCATAAACTAGGAATCAACAAAATCAAAGCTGCATAGCCTTCCTTAGGTACGAAGACAACAATGACACTTAAAAGCACCGAAACTGCATAAAAGAACATGATCCAGATATCACGATAAATTGAAAAGGTAGCGCACATCATCAAATTGATATAACACATATAGGATAAAATAAGCACTGTTTTCGAGTTAGCGCGTTCAGTGTTCATATCACCTGCTTTCTGGCTGCTGCTCAATTTGAAAATAAGATCAATCAGCCAGACACTAATAAAAACAAAACCAACAAATCCTATATAATTGAACAGCCGGATAATGTAAACATCTTCTATTCCAGTCACCTTAACCACATATCCAATGATCAAAGGATAAATCGAAGTGAGGATAGCAGTTTCTCCTGAAACAATATTTTTAACCTGTTCCCAATAGAAGAATCCATCATCTTTTCCTCCAAGAAATTGTATGGCAACTCCTTCGTTTCCTTCTTTAAGTGCAATTGTATAAACAAAATAACTCATTAGAAAATACATTAAAAATAAAATTTGCTGCATGGTCAAATAAAGAAGTTTGCTTTTCCTCACTTGTTTCACCTCCAGGTCAGTCTCTTTCTTTGGCTAATATTTTCTTACTCAACTTTTATTTGTTCTTTATTCATCAAAAGCTCTGCTTTCGGTGCAGTAGTATAACTCATTTCCAGATAAATATGTTCCATCAGATTATTTACATTTTTGATATCAAACCGTTTAGCAGCTTCACTATTCTTTTTGCCGATTATGTGTCTTAAATCAGAATCTCCACCTAACTTATCCATTGCTTTGGCAAACCCTTCAACATCAAAAGGATCTAAACAAAAGCCGGTTTCTTCATTACGCGTATAATCTCTAATACCGTTAACATAGGATGAAATCAATGGCAACCCGCTTGCCATTCCTTCAATCGCTGCTATCCCCAGTCCTTCTCTTTGAGAAGGGAAAACATAAATATCTGAAGACTTACATAATTGAGCAATGTCTTTCCTAAATCCTAATAGCAAAACACGCTCTTCAATTCCCAATTCTTTTGACAAATGTTTTAAATGAGCTTCTAGTTTTCCTTGACCGCAAATAATATAATAAAGTTTTTTATTTTCTGCCTTAGCCAATGCCCGAATAGCCGTTTCATGATTTTTTCTGCTAGTAACTTCTCCAACTGAAAACATCAATATGGCATCTTCCGGTATTCCTATCTCTGAACGTACTTGCTTTTTATCTACGATCACGTCGCGAAAAGCGCTAGTATTTAATCCAACTCCTGGAATGTACTGAATATTTTTCATTTTAAAATCTTGATTAGCTCGGTTAAAATCCTCTTGGTTGATTGTTACTAGTACATCTGTGTATTTGGATAACACTCTTTCTATTGGATAAAACAACCAATTCTTCATTGGAGCGCCGTCAAAAAAATGAAAACCATGCGCTGTATAGATTACCGGGACCCCCATCTTCCTTGCTGCTATTCTTGTTAAAGCTCCCGTTATAGGAGTGTGACAATGAATAAAAGAAAAATGATGGGTCAGCAGTAGTTTTCTAATTTGCCTGAATGAATGAATATGAGAAGTTAAATCTCCTGCTCCTCGTTTACAATCAACTTGGTGATAAATAACACCTAATTGCGCTAATTCTTGTTTAAACTCATTGACATTTTCTCTAGAAGTAGGACTGCCTTGTTCAAAATTTGCGGCTACATGAACTTCATACCCTTGTTTGAGCAATAGACGAATATTCGGCATATTAAATTGATAAATCATGGATGAAACAGAAGCTAACATGAGAACTTTTTCCATTGCGACCCGCTCCTTTAGCTAGATGATTTGCTTGATCAAAAGAGGCTGTTTTATGACCTGTTTCAATTGATGAATAACGAAATCTTGCTCTTCAACGGTCATATTAGAACCTGAAGGAAGACACAATCCCCGGGTAAATAAAGTTTCAGAAATGGCTTGTTCCTGCTCATGGTGTTTATAGAATCTTGAATTTTCGAATACAGGTTGTAAATGCAGCGGCTTCCATAAAACACGTGTTTCAATATTTTCCTTATTCAACAGGTCCATCACTTCATAAGGTGTAATCGGCATGATTCCTGGATCAAATGTTAAAGCGGTCAACCACCGATTTGATTTGGTGCCAGTTAATTCCGGCATAAACTGAAGACCTTCAATAGAAGAAAGTTCTTCAACATATCGTTCATATACTTGCCTTCTTTGAAAAACACGTTCATCTAAAACTTCCAACTGGGCTCGGCCGATACCGGCACTCACATTGCTCATTCGGTAATTGTAGCCTGTTACAGAATGCTGATAATGCGGCGCTGCATCTCGGGCTTGGGTTGCTAAAAAAACAGCTTTTTCCACTAATTCTTCATCTTCTGAAACTAAAGCCCCTCCACCAGATGTGGTAATGATTTTGTTCCCATTAAAGGAATAAATACCAATTTTCCCGAACGTCCCGCTTTTCTTCCCTTTATAGTCAGAACCCAATGATTCAGCAGCATCTTCTACAATAGGGACTCCATATTGATCAGCAACTTCAAGTAATTCAGCCATTTTAGCTGATTGACCATAAAGATGGACCACGATAACCGCTTTAGGTAACTGCCCCCTTTTCTTTGCATCTGAAAGGGCCCGTTCAAGAGCTTGAGGAGACATATTCCAAGTTTCTGGTTCAGAATCAATAAACGTTACGTGCGCTCCTAAGTAAATAGCCGGATTTGCACTAGCAACAAAAGTAAAAGAAGAACAGAATACGCTATCGCCTTTTCCTACGCCTAAAATGCTTAATGCTAAATGTATTGCCGCAGTACCTGAATTTGTTAAAGCTGCGCCTTTCGTATTCACGTAAGCTGCCAATTCTTTTTCAAAAGCTGAGACATTTGGACCTAACGGAGCAATCCAATTTGTCTCAAAAGCTTCGTTGACATAGATTTGTTCCTTACCTGACATATGGGGAGAAGATAATAAAATCCGGTTCATTCCTCATCACTTCTTTCTTAGATTAATTTCAAAAGCGGCTTATGACCTTTTTTACTCTGGCTCTCCTTTAAAGAACGGCATTGTATCTACTCTAGAATGATCCACATCTTTTCGTCTCAGTACTTGGTAAATAGTTAGAAAAAAAATTTTTAAATCTACTATAAAACTGATGTGATCAACATAATAAACATCCAGTTTAAATTTTTCATCCCAGCTGATTGCGTTTCTGCCATTTACTTGCGCCCAACCAGAAATACCAGAAGTTACTTCATGTCTTCTCTGCTGATTTTGGTCATATAAGGTAAGATATTGGGGCAGTAAGGGCCTAGGCCCAATAAAGCTCATTTCCCCCATTAAAATATTAAATAATTGAGGAAGTTCATCGATACTGGTCTTTCTTAAAAACGCTCCAACTTTTGTGATTCGTTGCCTATCGGTCAGCTCTTGTCCAGCATCTAGGGTTTGAATACGCATCGTCCGAAATTTAATCACTTTAAAAACTCGGTTGTATTTGCCTAAACGTGTTTGTTGAAATAAGATAGGGCCTTCTGATTCGTACTTAATCAGTAAGGCGCAGGCAATCATGATAGGAGCTGCAATCAAGATGAGCACGAGCGCAAATGCTACATCTAGTTTGCGTTTGATATAATTTTCATACATGAGATAATTCTCCTTTCAGTAGTTCTTCAGGATAATTAGGAACAAACTTAACTTCAGGTTTTTTCTCTGCATGATCATTAGCAAACTCAAGCAATTGTTCTTTTAGTTCGCTTGTTTTGCATGTTTCTAATTCATCAACAAATTCCATTACTTTACTAAGAGCCATATTTTTAACTTTTCCGACAAAAATTTTATCGTAAACCATTTGCCCTGTGCGTTCATTTGCTACTAACAATTCTTCATACAGCTTTTCACCAGGACGAATACCCGTTTCAATGATTGGAATCTCTTCTTCTGTGTATCCGCTAAGTTTGACAACATTTTTAGCTAAATCTAAAATTTTGACAGGTTTTCCCATATCAAGGATAAATACTTCTCCCCCGCTAGCTAAAGCTCCGGCTTGAATCACCAACCGACTTGCCTCTGGAATAGTCATAAAGTACCGTGTCATTCGAAAATCTGTAATCGTAATTGGACCGCCCTGTTGAATTTGTTCTTTAAATAAAGGAACGACGCTGCCGCGACTGCCTAAGACATTCCCAAAACGGACAGCAGCGAATTTAGTTTTTCCCGGTTCATTTAAACCAGTGACAATCATTTCTGCTATGCGTTTTGTAGCCCCCATAACATTTGGCGGGTTGACCGCCTTATCGGTCGAAATCATAACAAAGCTTGTTACACCCGTTACCTTTGCAGCTTCAGCCATATTTTTTGTTCCATAAATATTATTTTTTACTGCTTCTTGAGGGTTGTATTCCATCATTGGAACATGTTTGTGAGCAGCTGCGTGGTAGACCCGTTCCGGATGATACTGCTGCATCACTTCAAAAATCCGTTTGCGGTCTTGTACCTCAGCAATAACGGGAATAATATCAAATTGGCCTTTGTACGATCCTCTTAATTCTCGGTCGATTTGATAAATAGAGTTTTCACCATGGCCTAATAAAATCAAACGTTCTGGAGAAAATTTAGCAATTTGGCGACAAATTTCTGAACCGATCGATCCGCCTGCTCCACTGACCAAGATCGTTTTTCCTGTTAACTCAGCTGAGATTTGCTGCATATTTAATTTAACTTCATCTCGGCCTAGTAAATTCACTACATTGATTTCTCTAAATTGACTAACTGAAAGTTTCCCTTGAAGGACGTCTTCAATGGAAGGCATCAGATTGACCTTGACACCGGCTTGGTTACAAATATCAACGATTTGTTTGTATTTTTTGGGGTTTAAAGAGGGAATAGCAATGGTGATTTGCTGAATTTCGAAGTTTTTAACTAATTCGGGGATTTTTTCAAGAGGGCCTAAAACGGGGAAATCATATAATCTTGTTTTGTGCTTAAAGGGGTCGTCGTCTACGATTCCTACAATTTTGACTTCATTAAAGTTCTGTTTTAAACTTCGGATAAAAAGATTTCCACCATCTCCTGCACCAACGATCAACGTTCGTATTTGCTTTTTCATTATCTTTGCTTTTTGCTTCTTGCATTGATGTTCATGATAGAATCGCCATAGAATACGGCTGCTTTCAATACTAACTGTTGAAAAAATGGTGGTTAATATAATGAACCGAAAGCTGATTAAAGGAAACCAAAAGAAGGAAGAAACTGCAACTAATAGAAAAGCTAAGTTGACACATACTCCAATAAAAACAGCTTCTCTAATTCCCATATAGCGGTTAATATGGGTAAACAGCTTGAAGTATACAGCGAAAAGTAAGTAAAAAAAGATGCTGACTGCTACAGTAGCCACATATAGTTCTTGTGGTAAAGCAATATAAGGATTAAGGAAAATAGAGGCTAAGACAGCCGATAAACAAATAGCCAAGCTATCGTAACTGATTAAAATCAATTTTTTTAAATTCCTACTCATTTGGTTCACTCTTCTTTCTATTCATTACTTTGGAAAGAGAATCTTTTAGAGCGGGGTAAAACATAGTTCAAAAACGAGGTTCTATTCTGAGGTCTTGCTTTTTTGAGGGAATGAAGTTTAAAAATCGTCTAATTAATCTGCCGTTCTATAATAATCATAATTAAAATCTTCGGTGACTTTAATGCGGTTCAATACTACACCAATAACATTGGCATTCACACGCTGCAACAATAATTTAGATTCCATTATTTTATCTTTAGTTGAGTTTTCTTTTCGTATAACAAAAATAGTACCGTCTACTTTACTTGCCATAATTTGAGCATCTGTTACAGCGACAACAGGCGGCAAATCAAAAATAATTAAATCAAAATCCTTTTCTAATTCGACCAACAGTTCATCCATGCGAGATGAAGCCAATAATTCTGATGGGTTAGGTGGAATAATCCCACTAGTAAGAACAAATAAGTTATCTACATCAGTATGGTGAATCATATTGCAAAGCCTGATTGAGCGATTGGTTAAAATAGTCGTCAAACCATCTCGATTAGATAAGCCAAAAAAGCGATGAATGGTTGGTTTTCGCAGATCTGAATCGACTAGAACAACCTTTTTTCCTTGCATTGAAAAAGTTACAGCCAAGTTTGCTGCCACAGTTGACTTCCCTGCTCCTACCATATCTGATGTAACGGCGATGCTCTTCATCTCTTTATCAAAAATTGAAAATTGAATGTTCGTTCGAATTGTTTTAAATTGTTCTGAGATAACTGAACTCGGTTTTGTCAATGTGATCAGTTTTGCTGGATTGTTTTTTGTTTCTTTTAATTTCTTTTTAAACATTACGCTTCACCCTCCTATTCTTTACTATTTGCTCTTATAAGTTCCAAATTTGGCTGCTTTGCTTCCTTTTCGGGCTCTCCTTCTTCAACACTCATTTCAAATACATTTCCTAAAATGGTCCATTCCACTTTTTCAGTAATGTAACTATTGGAACGGATGGTGTTATCAACTAATTCCAACAAGAAGGTTATGACCATTCCAAGCATTAAACCAACAATTAATCCAACTGCTGCATTCATTGGCAAGTTAGGAGAAATGGGTGTGTTTTTTGGAACAGCTTTAGAAATAATCGTGACATTATCGACTTTCATGATTTTTCCGATTTCGTTTTTAAACGTAGCTGCGATCTTATTAGCAATTCTTGCTGCTGTATAAGGATCTTCATCTGTCACTGTTAAAGAAAAAACTTGTGAATTTTCTTCTGTGCCAATTAGTATTTTTCCTGATAGTTCATCTGTTGTTAAAGGAATAGCTAAATCTTTTCTGACTAAATCTAAAATAACCGGCCCTTTGATAATATCTTTGTAAGTATTGATCATTTTAATATCTTTATCAACGTCTCCTATTTCCACACCGGTAAGTTCAGTAGTTGTTCGATTCACTAACAGTTGAGTGCTTGAACTATATTGAGGAACTACAAGGGCAACGGTATAGCCAAACATCAATACCAACCCAACAAAGCCTAGTCCGATAATCAATACAGCTCTTTTCTTTAAAATAGTAAAAATGCTTGTCAAAATAAGGGTATCTTCCATAATTTCCTCCTGTAAGATGTATTTTTATCACTAGATTTTTATTCTTTAAAAAAGGGTAAAACAAATAAACTTAATGAAACATTTTTTAATGAAAGGGTTTCCGATAATAAGGATAAGAAAATGAGGTGTAAAGATTGATAGGGAGATAATTATTTTGGAGAACGTTCTCACTCGAAGAAAGTAAGTAGAAGAAAATTGTTAACTGATGAATAGTAGTTGAAGCTAGAATATAGTTTATAATGATTTAAAATAGTGAATACTCTTTAGTATTGGTATTGATTAGAGGGTTATGCTTCTATAAGAAATGTGATAGAAACACATTGTATGGAGGCACTTTGTGAGAGGGTGCTGTGATTACTTACAGAATTTTTTCTAAAGAGTATTCACTATGAGGGTAAACTAAATAAAGGTAAGGTGAAAATTGGAAAAAGCAGCAATTGATTTTTACTTTATTTTTCTGCTTCTAAAACATAAGGCAAAAACTTTATGAAAATGTGATACAAAATAATGGTAAATTTAGTCGAATGACTAATGTAGTGGATGAAAAGTAAAGCGAAGAAGTAAAAAATAGTACTCTTAATATTATGAGAAATATTAGAGAATTCACATATTCTTTAACTTGAAGTGATTATAACATTGATTTTTTTAATAAGGAAACGATAAATTCATAAACCTGTTATTTTTCACTTAATTGTGACGGAAAAATGTCTAAAACACTTGTAGACCTTGAGAATACATGGCTTACAAGTGTCGCAATACTCTAACAATTACAATTGAGTTCTGTTATGTTTGTTTTAGTTATACTGCTTGACGGCATAATTCTGCACATTCTAGGCAAACTTTCGCACAGCGTTGGCAGTGATCCATGTCATGCTTTTCGCACTCTTTTCCGCATGCTTGACAAATATTTGCACATAAAGCTAATAAATCAGAAGTCATTGCACTTTGACGGCTAATAATCGTTGTGACAAAAGAACAAATATCGGCACATTCACGATCCAAGCGAATACAATCCACCATCATCTTTACATCTTCTTCTTCAAGACAAGCATCGAAACATTCATTACAAACTCTTTGGCATTCAAATGTTTTTTCAGCTAGTTGTAAAAATTCTTTTTTCATCTTGTCCACCTCCTTTTTATGCAACTTTCTACAATTTTTAGTATAAAGCAGAACAGAAAATCTTACGAATATAACGAATTAAAAGAAAGGGTTTACATTTTCTCGGAAATCGGTTACACTTAATTTGTAAATTCATTGGTACGAATTATTATTATAGGAACTAAATATTATAGGAGGAATGAAATGGAATTTCCAAAAGATTTTTTATTTGGAGCGGCAACAGCTGCTTACCAAGTTGAAGGTGCTTGGGATAAAGATGGTAAAGGTGTTTCGAATTGGGATGTCTTCTCAAAAATAGAAGGAAAAACATACCAAGGAACCAATGGAGATGTTGCGATCGATCACTATCATCGTTATAAAGAAGATATTGCGCTAATGGCAGAAATGGGGCTCGATTCTTACCGCTTTTCAATTTCTTGGACAAGAATTTATCCTAATGGCGATGGTAAAATAAATCAAAAGGGATTAGATTTTTACAACGATTTAATTAATGAATGTTTAAAATATAACATTATTCCTTTTGTGACCCTTTATCATTGGGACCTGCCTCAGAAGTTAGAAAAAAATGGTGGTTGGACAGCTGAACGAACCTTAAAAGCCTTTGAACAATATGCTGATACTTGTTTCAAAGCTTTCGGGGATCGTGTCAAGCACTGGATAACCTTTAACGAAACGATTGTTTTTGCTCGACACGGTTATATTTTTGGAGCCCATCCACCTGGCCGCTTAAATGACTTCAAAAATTATTACCAAGTTTTACACAATGTTTTCTTAACACATGCCAAAGTTGTGCTGAATTTTAAACATTCAGGTTATCAAGGAGATATTGGAATCACACACGTTTTTAATCCAGCATTTCCGGCTGATGATAAACTTTCAAGCAAAAAAGCAGCTGACCACGCTAACATGTTTGATACGTTCTTATACTATGATCCTATTTTAAAAGGAACTTATCCTGAATACGTATTAACTCATTTGAAACAAAAGGGCTATGATTTTGATTTGTCTCAAGAAGATCAAGAAACTCTATTAAAAGCTGTACCTTTAAATGACTTTATTGGGCTCAATTATTACCAACCAATGCGTGTAGTAGCCAACGAGTCAAATGCATCAAGAGAATTATCTAGAGAAGCAAGTACTGGCGGAGCCGGTGCTGTGTCTTACGATGGCGTCTATAAAACAGTTAGTCTTCCTTCTCTCTCCTATACTAAATGGGGCTGGGAAATTTCACCTGAAGCTTTATTGGACGGACTTCATTTATTAAAAGAACATTATGGAAATATTCCTATCTATATTACTGAAAACGGTTTAGGTGATGAAGACCCAGTCATTGATGGAGAAATCAAAGACACTTTGCGTATTGAATATATTAAAGATCATTTAGCGTTTTTGAAAAAAGGAATCCAAGAAGGAATAGAACTCAAAGGTTACTTCGCCTGGTCTGCCATTGATTTACTCAGCTGGTTAAATGGTTATAAAAAACAATACGGTTTTATTTATGTGGATCACCAAAATCACTTAAATCGCAAGAAAAAAGACTCTTTTTATTGGTATCAAGAAGTTATTGCCACACGCGGAGAAAATCTGTGATTAGTGTAAAAATAAAAAAATATTGGAGGAAAAAATCTTGAACAAGTTTAATGAATTTTTCAACAAACTGCTGGACCCCTTTTTGAAATTCGTTAACACCAAAACCATGATGGCCATTAAAGATGGTTTCTTATTAACTATGCCGATTACCCTTGTGGGGTCTCTTTTTCTTTTGATTGCCAACTTCCCGATTCCTCAATGGGATACTTGGTTGTCAAATTTATTTGGTGCTGACTGGTCTGCTCCCTTGAACCAAGTAGCCGGTTCGACTTTTGATATCTTAGCAGTTGTAGCTGTTTTAGGAATAGCTTATACATATTCTAAAAGTGAAAAAGTTGATCCTATTAGTACAGCTATCTTATCATTAGTGTCTTTCCTGATTTTAACGGATTCTTTTGCAGTAACTGAAAGCGGCGAAACAATCGCTGGCGTGATTCCTAAAGGCTGGACAGGCGGAAATGGGATTATCACAGCCATTATCGTTGCTGTTATTGTCGCCAAGGTATTTGCCTTCTTTATTAAGCGCGATATTCGAATTAAAATGCCAGATACAGTACCTCCCGGTGTAGCGAATGCCTTTTCTGCTATGATACCAGGCGCTGTAGTGATGTTTGGCTCAATGATCGTTTACATCTTAACAAATAAATTCGCCGGCGTATCTTTAACTGAACTTATTTTCAAAATATTGCAAACACCTATTCAAAATGTTTCAGACACCTTACCTGGCGGACTCTTTATCACTTTCTTGATGTCCATCCTGTTCTGGGCCGGTATTCATGGTCCTAACATCGTAATGGGAATCATGGGACCTATTTTGACAGCCAATGCTTTAGACAATCAAGCAGTCATTGATTCTGGACAACAACTTGTAGTAGGAGAAAATGCTAAAATTATGACTGTCCAATTAATTGATGTATTTGCTAAATTTGGCGGACAAGGTATTACGATCGGGTTGTTGATTGCTGCATTAATATTTGCTAAATCAAAACGATTAAAAGAAATTTCTAAAATTTCTATCGTGCCAGGCCTTTTTAATATTAATGAACCAGTTATTTATGGATTACCGATTGTCTTCAACCCCATTATGTTGATTCCTTTTATTCTAGTTCCATTAGCTGCTGTTTTAATTACTTATGGTGCAATCATCATCGGCTTCATTCAACCCTTTAATGCAGTACAAGTTCCTTGGACCACTCCTCCGCTGATATCCGGTTTTCTATTAAGCGGCTGGCAAGGATTAGTCATTCAATTGATCATTATTTTAACTTCTGCAGGAATCTATTATCCTTTCCTAATGAAACAAGACAAACAATTCATATTAGAAGAAGCTGAGATAGAAGCAACAGAACAAGATGCTGATCCTAATTTAGAATTTGCAAATGAAAGCAACGTATAAAAAATTTGAAAGGATTAAACCGCTGCTGGTTTAATCCTTTTCCTTTCGCTATACTGAAAGATAACAGAATCACTCTATTTATTAATTATTGAAACGAGGACAAATGATGAGAAAATATAGACAAGTTGCTGATCAACTTTTAGAAGAAGTGGCGCAAGGAAAGTATAAAAACGAACTTCGTTTACCAACTGAAGATAAACTAATGACTGAATACAATGTCAGCCGCAATACATTGCGAAGTGCAATCGACGTGCTGGTTGACAAGAGCATTCTTTATCGGGTTCAAGGCAGCGGGATTTATATTCGTAAACCGGTCTATCCTGACACCATTACGATCAACTCTATCAGAGGCTTTAAGGAAGAATTTAAAAGTAAAGAGACACATTCTAAAGTGATTGAGCTAGAACAATTAGAGGCAGATGAAGAAATCAGCCAAAAACTGCACTGCGAAATTGGCACACCCGTTTATTTTGTCCACCGGATGCGTTATATTGAAAACGAACCTTTCTCAATTGAATACAGTTATTTCAACAAAACGATTATCCCTTATTTAGGGAGAGAAATTGCTGAAAACTCCATTTATGGTTACATCGAAAATGATTTGAATTTAACTATCGGCTTTGCTGACAAATATATTTCCGTTGAAAAATTAGCCAAAATGGATAGTGATCATCTTCAGTTAACAGAAGCAGATCCTTCTTTAGTTATCGAAGAAACGGTTTATCTTTCTAATGGAACACTTTTTAATCATTCAAGAGTTATTCATAACTATAAACATGCTAAATTTTTTGCTTTAGCTAAAAATTGGTAAGAAAAAACAAGTAAGGAATCAGAAGTAGTTTCTCTGAATTTCTTACTTGTTTTTATTCATAAGGATGTTAAATTATGTCCCTGTTAAATTGCCATCATACTGGTAGCGGCATTCTCCATTTAAAAATGTTGCTTTTAAATTTAAACTTGAATCTAAAACAATAAAATCAGCAGCATAACCAGCAGCTATTTTACCGCATCTTTCAATTTTAGAATATTGCCGGCCAGTGTTCCATCTTCCAAACGGGCAGCTCCTTCTTTTACTTCAACCGCAAATTCGCCTAAATTATATTGTCCATTCGGCATACCGCCAGCCATCATGCAATCTGTGATCATAACCGTTTCTTTTCGTCCGCGAACATTCATCAATATATTGGCAGCTGCAGGATGAACATGGTGTCCGTCACAAATTAGTTAAGCAAAAACATCTTTCAAATTCATCGCAGCTCCTACCATTCCAGGTTCACGATGATGCAAAGGACTCATACCGTTATACGTGTGAACAAAAATGGTGGCTCCTTTCTCTACTGCTGTTTTTGCTTGTGCATAAGTTGCATCGCTATGACCTAAAGCGACCGCAATCTTTTCTTTAACTGCATATTCAACAAATTCACTAGCTCCTTTTCTTTCAGGTGCAACAGCTATTTTTTTGATATGATGATTTGATAATTCCTGCCATTTTTTTAACTTATCAATTGAAGGATCACTAAAATAGTGAAGATTTTGCGCTCCTTTGTGCTTTTCAGCAAAAAATGGTCCTTCTAAAAAGATCTCTTTTATTTTAGCACCTTGTACTTCAGTCATATTCTTTCCGATCATTTCAACAACTTGATTCAACGTTTCTGTTTCAGCCGTCAAAGTCGTTGCTAAGAAAGAAGTTACTCCGCAAGAAAGCAATTCTTTTGAAATAACATTTAACCCTTCAGCATCTGTATCCATCATATCGTGATTTTCAAATCCGTGGATATGTGTGTCTACTAAACCAGGAGCAACCCATTGACCAGTATAATCTAAAATTTCAGCAGGTTCAGCAGGTTTTTCTTTCGTATATGCGCCGAATTTTCCATCTTTAATTTCTAAAAAATCCGGTCCAACTGTTTCATTTTCAAAATAAAACTTCTCTGCAAAAATATATTTCGACATTTTTTTCACTCGTATTTTAAATAATCTTAAAGAAGAAAAAGCTTATAAAAACCCTTTCCTTTCTTTTAGACTACCGCTACTAAATTCCTAAGTAAAACAATTCGCACTGTAACGATTCCATTCGGTAAAATTAAACATTGCTGTCATTAGGCGACTTGCTTTATTAAGCTATATAATAGTAAAAACCCAATAAAAGGGAGGCTGTTTATGGCACTCCTTTTATTGGGTTTTATTCCATCATTATAATTTATTTTTGTCCGCTTTTGATTAATTCTAAAGGTGAAGCAATGGATTTTTCTACTTTTTTACCAGAAAAATGGTCATATGCTGCTTGCATAGCTAACTTACCCATTTCTTCAGGTTGTTGAGCAACTGTTGCGCTCAATGTACCAGCTTCGATTGCATCTAGTCCATCATCTGTTCCATCAAAACCTACTACTTGAATTTTTCCTGTTTTACCTGCTGCTTCAATGGCCTCAATCGCTCCTAATGCCATTTCATCATTTTGAGCAAAAACAGCTTTAATTTCTGGTTTTGATTGTAACATGTTTTCCATAACCGTTAATCCTTCTGCACGGTCAAAATTAGCTGTTTGTTTGTCAACTAAATCTAATTTGTCTTTTGCGTAATCATTAAATCCTTTTCCTCGTTCTCTTGTTGCAGAAGCTCCAGGGATGCCTTCTAATTCAGCAACTTTTGCTTTGGTACCTGAAATTTCTTCAATATACTGTGCGGCCATTTTCCCGCCTTCTTCATTATCAGATGCCACCAACGTCACTACTTCTCCGCCTTCACTTGAACGGTCAATCGCGATTACTGGAATACCAGCACTATTAGCCGCTTCAACAGCTGGTGTAATGGCAGATGAGTCGACTGGATTGATCAATAAAATATCTACTCCTTGTTGGATCAAGTCATCTACGTCGTTGCTTTGTTTTGATGTATCATCTTGAGCATCTAATACTTTTACCTGAGAGCCTTTGTCATCTGCTACATCTGTAATTCCTTCTTTAACTGAAATAAAAAATGGATTATTTAATGTTGATAGTGAAACCCCTACTACTAAATCTGATGCGTCTTTTTCTTTTGCCGTATCAGAACCTGTATTTTCTCCTTCTAATGTTGCGCTTCCGCATCCACCTAAAAAGAGTAAAGCTGCTGCAAATCCAACTAATTTTTTCATCGTCTATTCCTCCTGTTTTCTATTTTTTTCTATCTAACAATACTGCGATGATAATAACGATTCCTTTAACAATTTGTTGATAAAAGCTAGATACACCTAACAGATTTAGCCCATTATTCAATGTGCCCATGATCAAAGCTCCAATCAACGTTCCAACTATTCTTCCACGACCGCCAGACAAACTAGTTCCACCCAATACAACAGAAGCAATAGCGTCCATTTCATAAGCTTGTCCTGCTGTAGGTTGTGCTGAATTTAAACGAGATGTGATAATAATACCGGCAATAGAAGCCATCATTCCTGAAATAGAATAGATTGCTATTTTAATACGGTCACTCTTAATACCAGCAATAAATGCTGCTTTCTCATTCCCTCCTATCGCAAATGTTTTTCTACCAAACGTCATTTTATGTAATAAAACATATAAAATGACAAAACAGATAGCCATTAAAATAACAGGAAATGGAATACCAAATAAATAACCACGACCTACAAATTTAAAGATAAAGCTATCGCCGATACCTGTAATTGGATTCCCATCCGTAAAAACTAATGTTGCTCCGCGAAAAATAGTCATCGTTGCCAATGTGGCAATAAAAGGTGCCATTTTTCCCTTAGTAATTAATAGCCCGTTAAATCCGCCAAGCAATCCGCCGACAATAACTGCCAATACCATTGCCAAAAATGGATCTAACCCTGCTACAATGCTCCCTGCCATTAAAGCACTGCTTAATGCTAACGTTGAACCAACAGATAAATCTATACCGCCAGTCAGGATAACAAAAGTCATTCCAAATGCTATCAAAGCATTTGTTGAAACTTGCCTTAATAAATTGAGTAAATTAGTAGGAGCGACAAAGCCAGGATTTAAAATCGTTACAAAAATAAATAAAACAGCTAAAGCTAATAACGGTCCTAGTTTTCCAATGATGTCTTTTTTTTGCTTTTTTTGTTCTTCTAACTGAACTTTCTTTACCTCTGAACTCATATTAGTATCCTCCTGTTGCAAGACTCATAATTTTTTCTTCTGTTGCTTCTGCTTTATTCAGCTCACCTGCGATATTTCCTTCGTGGACAACGATGATGCGATCACTAACTCCCAGTACTTCCGGTAAATCGCTGGAGACCATAATAATGGCAACGCCTCGAGCAGCCAATTCATTCATCAATTGATAGATTTCACGTTTAGCTCCGACATCTACTCCTCTAGTAGGCTCGTCTAAAATAAGTACTTTTGAGCCAATTCCGATCCATTTTGCTAAAACAACTTTTTGCTGATTTCCGCCTGATAAATTGGAAACGGCTAATTCAGCATTTTGTGCTTTGACATTTAATCGCTTCATCAATAACTGAACAAAATCTTTTTCAGCTGTTGTATCGATCAACCCTCTCTTTTTAAATCCATCAATAGAAGGCAGTGAAATGTTCTCTTTAATCGAATAGTCTAAAATAAGCCCTTCATCTTTACGGTTTTCAGTTAAAAAACCAATACCTTTATCAATTGCATCGCTTGGCCGTTTTATTTTAAGCGCTTTCTTTTCTAAAAAAATTTCACCATTGTCTAATTCATCAATACCAAAAATGGCACGCATGATCTCAGTTCTGCCAGAGCCCATTAGTCCTGAAAACCCAACAATTTCACCTTGACGAACTGTAAAAGAAATATCATTAAAAACACCGCTTCTTGATAACTGTCGTGCTTCAAAAAGCACTTCTCGAATCTTTGATTCCTTTTCTGGATAATAATCTTCAAGGTCTCTACCAACCATTTTTTTAACTACTTCATCAACGGTTGTACTTTTTGTTTTAGTCGTATCAATGGATACACCGTCTCTCATGACAGTAATGCAGTCGCTGATTTTAAATATTTCTTCCATGCGATGAGAGATATAAATAATGGCTACTCCTTTTTGTTTGAGATTCATAATAATTTTAAATAGCATCTCTATCTCTCTTTCGGTCAAAGCAGCAGTAGGTTCGTCCATAATCAATACTTGTGCATTTGTCATTAAAGCCTTAGCGATTTCGATCATTTGTTGCTGTCCTACAGATAATGTTTGGACTTCTAAATGCAAATCCAATTGTATTCCTAAATCTTCAAAAACAGCTTTAGCTCTTTTCTCCATTTCTTTCGTATTTAGCCAGCCGAATTTATTTCTGATTTCTTTTCCGATAAAGAGATTTTCTACAACGGTCATTTGAGGCCACGTATTCATTTCTTGATGGATAAAACTGACGCCATGTTCTTCTGCTTCTTTAGGATTTTGATAAACTGTATTTTTATTATTAATCAAAATTTCCCCAGCATCATATTTATGCAATCCAGTTAGAATATTCATCAATGTTGATTTTCCCGCGCCATTTTCTCCCATTAAGGCGTGGATCTCACCGCTGCGGAGAGTAATATCTACTCCTCTCAAAACTGAGTTCGTTCCAAAACTTTTTGTAATGCCTTTCATTTTAACTTCCATTTATCTGACCTCCTAAAATAGAACACCCGATTGTAAGATAATATTGGAATATGGAGTAGCTTCTCCAGTTCTAATAATAGCCTTAGCATGTTTTGACAGTTGCTTAAATTCTTCGTGGCTTACATAGTTAATCTTTTTCGAAGGCAATTTTTGTTTGATTTGTTCTAATTGTTCTACGTTATCTGTCTTTATTTCATCTGCTAAGGTTACTTCTTCGATAACCATTTCCGCTAATAGTAAATCGAGCACTTTTTGAAAAGGAGGATCACTGAGTGCTAAAGCTAAATCAATTTTTTTCACTCCGTTTGGGATCGGCAATCCAGCATCGGCAATCACTAGCTGATCAGTATGGCCTAAATCTGCTAAAACTTTATCTATTTCACTATTTAAGGTTCCATTCTTTTTCATAAAAATCACTTCCCTTCAATTCATCTAATGTCGGCATCCCGCCTTGTGCACCAAATTTTTGAATCGATAACGCAGCGGCCAAATTGCCAAACCGAATGCTGGTTTCTATATCGAGACCAGCTGTTGAAGCTACCGCAAAAGCCCCATTAAAAGTATCGCCTGCACCAGTCGTATCTACAGGCTCAACTAAATACGAAGGTACTTGTATTTCCTTTGAACCATTATTAAAATAAACACCTTTTGAACCCATAGTAATGATCAGCTTATTTGGGTATTTTTTCATTCCTTCTGACAAACTCAAATTTGGAAACAATATGTTGTATTCTGATTCGTTCGGAGTTAAAAATGTAACTTTTTCAATCAGTTCTTCAGGAATGGGTTTAGCTGGCGCAGGATTATAAATGGTTTTGATTCCTCTTTGAAAACACAATTCTACTAGGATGTTAATAATCTCTAGCGGTGTCTCATTTTGAACCATCACCAGATCGCTTTCTTCTATTTCATTTAAAGCGCTTACGATTTGTTCTTCCGTTACGGCATTATTAGCTCCTGGAATATAAACGATGCTATTGTCTCCATCCACGACTGTGATATGAGCTGAGCCGGAAGGTAAATGTGTAACCGATTCCACATTTGTGGTATCAATACGGTTATTTTTTAGGTTCACGATAATTTCTTGCCCAAACACATCTGCTCCGACTGTTCCGATCATCGTGACTTGACTGCCTAACCGAGCTGCTGCTATCGCTTGATTGGCTCCTTTTCCTCCAAAAGTAGTTTTAAAATCTGTCCCTATGATGGTTTCTCCTACTTCCGGTCTTTTTTCGGCACTCACAACAAAATCCGTTGATAAACTGCCGACTACAGTAAGTTTACTCATTTTCATCCTTCTTTCTCAATGATTCTCTCACCTCAAGCGTTACAGGTAATTGAATATTTTTTTCTTTAACTTTTCTGCCTTCTATGCGAGCACATAATATCTCTGCACCTTTATAGCCAATTTGATAGGCAGGCTGTGCGATAGTTGCCAAACTTGGATACATCATTTTGCTATACGGATTATCATCATATCCGATGACCTGTAATTCATCGGGGATTTTAATGCCTCTTCGAATCGCTTCTCTCATCACAGCTAATGCATGAATGTCATTGGAAGCAATGATACTGTTTACCTTTGGAAAATTTTCCAATAAGTGAAAGGAGGCTTTCTCTGCAGATTCGAACTGAAAGGACTCCGTTTCAAATAAATGATAAGTAATTTTATGTTCTTCCAATACTTTAATACTGCCAGCCAAGCGAACTAATGAATTAGAAACGCTGCGTGGTCCCACCATGACAACTACTTCTCTTGGGCTTCTTTCAACAATTGCCTGAGCTGCTAAAGAACCTCCTAGATAATCATCAGAATAAACAGAATATTCCTTATTAGATGTTACTCTATCCAACATCACGAACGGCATATTTTTTAGGTTACGAAATCCGCCCTCAATCGCTGATAAAACACCAGCTACATTATTTTGTGTAAAGGCACGAATGTATTCTTCTTCTTTAGATGAGTTTTCTTGAACATTCCCTAAGATTAAGTTATAGCCCATTTCGCTCATTTTATCTTCTACTCCTTTTGCAACCAAAGGAAAGAAAGGATTCGAGATATCAGGTAAAAGTAAGCCGATTAATTTAGATTTCTTTTGATAAAGCGAACGAGCGACTTCATTAGGATAAAAATCTAATTCTTTAATGGCTGCTTCAACTTTTTGACGGCTTTTTTCGCTAACGTATCCACTTTTATTTAAAGCTCTTGAAACCGTAGCTACAGAGACACCTGCTAAATTCGCCACATCTTTAATTGTTTTCATCCTGTTCACCTCATCGCTCATCAAAATATGTAACCGATTACACAAATGATAATACCACGATTTAAAAAATCATGCAAGCATTTAATAAAATGTCAGTAATTTCTACCATTCAGCTATGTTGCAGTTAGCTACTCTAGCACAATGTTAACCTGCACTATTGCAAAACATTAACTCCTTCCATATAAACAGCTTTTAGCTGAGTCATATGGAAGGAGTTGATTATCCATTATTCAATTTTTTTGTCTCACTTTTTTTCAATGTACTGTGTTTATCTGCTTCTAGCATTATATTTAATAGGTACGAATTAACAAAACTAAAAGCAATGCCGATAGCAACTGACTGCCAACCATAAGTAAACAGCCCCACAGCTAATACAAAGAAATTGATATAGCGGATCATTAAAGCAATTTTAAGTTTTGGATTTCTTTTATGTAACACTAAAGCAATAACATCCATTCCAACTGTAGAAGCATTTGAAGAGATACAGCAATAATAACCAATCGCAATAAATAAACTGGCTAAACTAAAATCAATCGGTAAATTGATAGAAGCTTCTATAGGCAGTGAATAAAAGAAACTGAATAAAACCATATAACAAATACTGCTGAGAAAGGATTTAAAAAAGTTCTCTTTACCTAAAAAAATAAAACAAAAAACAAGAAGAACGACGGTAACGCCATTCGTCAAATACAAGAGCGGGAGCAACGTGATTTTCTCTAAAATCATACCAATACTGGTTACGCCGCCATTGATAATATCATTTGGTTTCATCCATTTTGCATAAGCAAATGCCATAAAAATATTTCCAATCATAATTTTGAGCAGTGATTTTAATTTTTCTTTATTCATACAAACCCTTCTTCGACACATTTTACTGCCATCCAGCATCTTACTTCTCTTACATAGCGGACTGCTGAAGCTTATTTAACAGTCTGACACTATTCCTTTATTTAGTTTAGCTAAAAAGTCAATTCAAGTCCATCATAGGCGGTTATGAAACCCTCTTTCATTCCTATCGCATTCATTTCATCATAAAGCAAGCCGCTATTATGGGAAAAATGGCTGCTGACAAAAATGGTCTTCTCATCCGTTAAACCCATCTCATTCATTTTATTTTTAATCGCCACATTATCATAAAAACTCATATGGTTGCCGTCTACTTTATTCATTTGGCTGTTGCAGTCTAAACTGACACAGTGAAAATAAGGTTTGGTTTTTTCCCAGTACTCCCAGTTTTCTGCTAAGAAATATCCAGTATCATGAGCGTATAAAACTTGTTTTTCGCCATCCGTAATTTGATAGATAAGGCAAGTTTCTTTTTTATCGCGATCTGTCAATAATGGAGTAATATGATAATGCCCTGCTTCAAACGTTTCAAAAGGGTGTACCAGTTGAAAGGCTAAACGCTCTTCATCGATTCGTCCTTCTAAATCAAAGACCCGTTGATAAAAAGAAGCAACCCGTTCATTTCCGTATACAGTCAATTTAGTATCCAGGCTATTGCTGTACCCGCTTATTCTCATCACCAAGTCTTCTGGATAAAAATGATCTGAATGTCCATGAGTAATAACCAAATGTTCAATATCCGCTAAGTTGTACTCTTCTTTTAAAAAATGTAAATAACTGTCTCCTGGAAAATCGATCAATAATTGATCATCAATTAAGGATTGCGAGCGAGTACGGATATCGCGCCTTTTTTTTTTACGTGCTTCTTGACATAAGTCACATTTACAAAATAGAGCTGGTACTCCTTCCGCAGCCGCTGTTCCAAAGTATTTGAGTTTCATCTTGGTCCCTCCTAGAAATATGTAGTAAATGACTTTATCTATCCCATTAAATTTAAAAAGGTTTAACAGTCCTAAGACGATTAAACCTTCTTATTTAGATCAATGGTATTAGGTGTACTTTATTGCTTTTCCCATAATCGATTAACGATTTCATACGGTTTAGCTGGAATTTCTAGGGAACCTTCAACGGCTTCTTCTAGTAAATTACATTTTCTTGCAACATAATTTTCTATCGTTAAACCGGCTTCAGTTTCTTTATTTGTTAAGTTGTACATCCGCGTAATGATCTCATCACTGTGTTCTTTGCGTTTGAAAGCCGTTAATGCCATGTTTGAGTCACTTAATTCAGCATATTGATGATTAGGAGCCCACTGGCCATTATGAACAGTCGTTTGATAAGCACTGAAAGGAATTTGGAAATTGTAGGCTTCATGATACGTTCTAACTGCCGCTTCTTCTCCATGGAAAGACAGAGCATACAACATGGATTGCTCGCCTAAGCATTGTGCTTCTGGCGTAGCAAAATAGCCCCAGTCCCCTAATTCGCCAACTGCTCGCAATAAGGTAACTGCAATTGTTTGTTGATCGTGTTCTTCAATGATTTCATATTCGTTTAATCCAACAACAGCTGCCGTTACCCCATGTTCTGCATCTTGGACATTTACAAAAGCATGAGTGTGTTGTGGATTAGAAGGATTGATCCAGGCAAGATCCACAGTGTTTGGTCGTTCCACTACTTCAAAAATACTGTCTGCGTAATGGACATCTGTTTGAATACCTGTCGGGAATAAAACACGTAATCGGTGGTCTTTGTGCTGATTATCAAATGTCGTTTCAAATTTAACTTGTTGGCTGTGGCGTTCTAAACGCACTTTTGTTTTTAGCGTTAACGTTTTACACGTTTTAGAACGTCCTGCTTGACGTTCACGCATTTCGATAACGGCTTTTTGTTCTTCTTCCAAGCGTTCATCTGCTGAGACGGGTATGTCTAAATGATGGGTAATTTCAATTTCGCCAAATCCGACAGTATCTTCAATTATCTCGATTTCAGCTGTTGTTCCTTTTGAATAAATAGCTTGGTCGTTTAACGGCTGTCTGAAAATATATTCGTTTCCAATATCACCTGTATCTTCAAAATTCAATAAATCTGTATACGTTTGATCAGATGCTTTATCTAAAATTGATAGTGTGCCATCTTGTTGAACGTCGATTTTCAAGTGTTCATTTTCTAGTGTTGCACCATTATTTGAAAGAAGAGTTTCTTTTGCTGTTTCGATTGTCTGACCGTTTTCGGCTTCAACCAACACAAAGCTGTTCCAAGATAAACCGGCCATCGATTCAATCGGCAATCTTACATCGACATAACGAGCCATAAAGGGTTGGCGGAATTTATCTTTTGGCAGATCATAGCCAAATTTTGTTCCGCCTTCCGTAATCACAGCTGAAACTGTTTGACCATCAACTGTTTTCACTTCAAATGCAGGATATTCTTTTTCCTTTAGTACTTGATACAATTGATCGGGAACACCGGCTGAAAATGGCAACCGTTCAATTTCAATCCGAACTTCAGCTACACCATTCTTTTCTGATCCGCTGGTATTAAAGACGACAAACGGGAAGCCGTTACTGTCTTTAAAACTTGTTGTATCAATCGAACGCACCAATTTCAAAGCGGCTTCGTCTGCGACATACCGTCCCACTTCATTGGCTTTTTCAAAACGAGTGACCATTTCACGGTGAACTTCATCTACACTACAGCCACAGATACTGTCATGCGGATGATTTTGCATCAATGTTTTCCATGCATAACGCAGCATATCATGCGGATAATCTTCAGCTGTTTCATAGGCCATTGTTGCTAATGGCTCTGCAATATTTTCAAGCAAGCGAGAAACTTGAGTATTCCATTGTTTCAAATATACCCGTGTTGAAGCTGTATTTGCTAATGTATACCAGCCATCTGTTTCTTGTGAAGTTAACTCGCCGGAAACTGTATTTAAATTATCGGGTAAATCTTCCTTTAAAGCGGTTAAATATTCTTCAAAGGTGGCATGCACAAATTCAATATCAGGATACAATTCATTTGCCACTCGAATAGCTGTAGACAAATCTTTTTGAACGGGTTGATGGTCGCAACCGTTCATCATTAAGACATGATTAGTTGATGTATACAATCCTGCATCTTTTAATTTAGTCTCCCAAAAGACTTGTGCTTCTGCTTTGTCTGTTGGAATTTCATTTCCGTTACTGTACCAGTTAGCAAATAACAGTCCTAGAATTTTTGATTCATCTGGCCCTTTCCACCACATTTCTGAAAATTGTGAAGCGTACTTGTCGTCATTGACCACAACATTATTGAAGCCGGTTGGTTTAACCCCGCGGCCAAAAGCTGCTACATCAAATCCAGCTTGTTCCATCATTTGGGGTGTTTGTCCGGCATTTCCAAAAGTATCAGGGAAATAACCTAATTTAACTGGCGCGCCCCATTGTTTGCTTTCGTCCATGCCGACAAGCATATTGCGGACATTTGACTCGCTGCTTGTTAAGAAAGCATCTTGCAAAATATAAAAAGGACCGATTTTTAATTTACCATTCTGAATGTGTTTCTTAACTAAGTCCTTTTTATTAGGCCGTACTTGCAAATAGTCATCTAAAATAATGGTTTGCCCATCTAAATGGAAACTTTTAAATTCTGGATCTGTTTCAAATAGTTCCAACACATCGTCCATTAATTCAATCAAACGCATGTGGTGCTGTTCATATGGCAAATACCACTCACGATCCCAGTGACTATGGGACAAAATATATACTTTCTTGTTCATTGTTTTCTCCTTTAATCAATTGTATTTTGTTGTATCACAGATTTCATCCAAAAGCTACTTTTTTTAGGTGTTCGCTTAAAATCATTTTCAATGTCGACGCGGTAAAAACCATACCGATTGCGGTATCCATTTAACCAAGACCAGCAATCCGCAAATGTCCACATATGGTATCCGAAACAATTGCTGCCTTCTTCGATGGCTTTATGCAGCTCAGTTAAGTGATCATGAACAAATTCAATTCGGTAATCGTCTTGTATGATGCCTTCATCATTCATAAATCGTTCTTCCTCGGCTACTCCCATGCCGTTTTCAGAGACATACCAAGGAATATTTCCATATTCATTTTTTAACCGCATCGCAATATCGTAAAGAGCTTCTGGATAAATCTCCCATCCACGATAAGGATTGATTTTTTTCTCTGGCCAGTCATACTCTCCATATAAATCATTTGGCATTTTTGCAGGAACAGTAGGGTGACTGACTGCTTGTACGCGTTTAGGCTGATAATAATTGACACCTAAAAAATCAACTGTTGCACGAGCGATTCTTTCTTTATCGCCGGCTTCGCTAGCTGGCAGCAAGTCATTTTCTTTTACTAACTGAATCAATTCAGCAGGGAAATGCCCTAAAACGACTGGATCTAAAAAGCTCTTCACATTTAACGCATCAGCTGCTTCTTTCGCTTTAAGGTCTTCAGGTGCATCGCTTTTTCCGTAGACAGGTGTCAAATTCAAAATAATTCCAATTTCCCCAGTATGTTGACCTTTACGAAATTGTTTAACAGCTTCAACGTGTGCCATTAGCGTATGGTATCCTACTTGGACTGCACGCTTAAAATCCACAACAGCTGGATAATGGAATTCAAATAAATAGCCGCACTCGACATGCACAATCGGTTCATTAAACGTCGTCCAGCGATGGACCAGGTCGCCAAATTGTTCAAAAGCAACTTTAGCATAATAACCAAAAGCTTCTACTGACTCCCGAGTTTCCCAACCGCCTTTTTCCATCAGCCACCATGGCATATCAAAATGGAACAAATTGATAATCGGTTCTACATTTTTTTCAATCATGCTAAGGAAGTAATTACGGTAAAAATCAACCGCTTTTTGATTGAGTGTTTTTCCATCTGGCAGCAACCGTGCCCAAGAGATCGAAGTACGGTAAGAGTTCAATTTCATGTCTTCCATCAATTGGACATCTTCTGCGTATTGCCGGTAGACATTTGATGTATCTTTTGGGCCCACCTGTTTATCGAATTTTTCTGGATTCATTTCAAACCACTTGTCCCATGTTGTCAAAGATTTTCCATCTACCAAAGCGGAACCTTCCGTTTGTGGTGCTGAGGCTGCAGCTCCCCATAAAAAACCATCAGGAAATGTTTTCAAGTTATTTTCCACCCTTCTTACTTTTTAATTCGTAGACCATAATAGTCTAACAAGAGCTCACAAAACATCATGTTTGCCCAAGAAAACCATTCTCTTGTATAATTGTTTGGATTGTTGACATCAAAACCTTCATGCATTAATTTAGTACCTGCATCATTCTCAACTAATAAATCTAAGATGCGTTTCTTTTCATTTTTATCAGAAGTGGTTAACCCTTCCATTGCTAGAGCAATTGGCCAAACGTAATTTTCAGGTGTGTGCGAACTTCCGATTCCTTTAGCACAGTCTCCTTCATAAAAATAAGGGTTTTCTTTGCTTAAGATTGTTTTGCGTGTTGCTAAATAGACTTCATCATCTTCGGCACAATAGCCTAAATAAGGAGCCGCCAACAAACTAGGAACATTCGAATCATCCATGATTGAGTAATTGCCTAATCCATCGACTTCATATGCATAAACGGTTTCCCCTGCTGCATTTTTTACTTTAGCAAATTTTTCAATACCGGATTGGATCTCTTCACGCAATGCAGTGATTTCGTCCACAATAGCTGAATCTTTCAGGATTTCCATATACACTTCTTTTAAATAATCCAGCACAACAACAGCAAACATATTAGAAGGAACTAAATAATTGTAAATGCAGCGGTCATCACTCGGTCTGAAACCTGACCAGGTCATTCCTGTTACTCCGATCGGCGAACCTTTGCCGTCGTTTACTAACGTATCTTCTTCTCTCCAAGTATCGCGTTCAAAATTATATGGAGAGTTTTCATGATTTTGTTCAACTTTCCAAAGAGCTAAGATTTTCTTTACTGCTTCTTTAAATGTTTCGTTAAATTGATCCGTTCGACCAGTTTCTTTGTACAGCAAGTAGCTTAATTGAATCGGGTAACACAGCGAATCGATTTCGTATTTGCGTTCCCAGATCCACGGATTCATTTCAGTGTGGTCAACTTGGTGACCAGCATTATTAGCTTCTTCGTTAAAAGCGTTTGCATAAGGATCCAAGTTAACGTATTGCAATTGTCTTTCCACGACACCTGCGATCATATCAGAAATACCTGAATCTTCTTTTGCTACCAATAAATAAGGACGAACTTGAGCAGTTGAATCTCTTAACCACATTGCTGGTATATCGCCTGTTAGTAAAAAGGTTGTTCCATCCGCTTGTTTTTTAACGGTTGTCAATAAGGTATTAGAGAATGAAGCATTAAAATTCTCTGCCCACCTTGGGTTTTCTGTCGCTTTTTCAGTAACCTCATTCATTAATTTCTCTATTGATGCCGGTATTTCTTGATAAACCATTATCTTCTCCCCATTTCTTGGCGTTGTATCTTTTGATAAACCTAGTATAAAATACCTTTATTTTAATAACTACAAAATAGAGGTTTTTCTCTATTTTATATAGAAACATCTAAAATTTGTTGTCTTTTCCAGTATAAATGGTATATCCTTGATATTATTCTATACCAATAGGAGGTTCTAGCTGTGGCTAAAACTGAACCGCTTTACAAACTGATTTACAACTCATTAAAAAAACAAATCTTAACCGGAACTTTACCTTACAATAACCAATTGCCCTCAGAAAAAAAGCTCGCTGATCAATTTAAAGTCAGTCGGATCACCAGCAAACGTGCTTTAAATGACTTAGCTGAAGACGGCTACATCAGACGATTTCCAGGAAAAGGCAGTTTTGTGATTTTTAAAGACTTGCCCAGGCAGCGACCTTATACTATATCTCTGCTGCTGCCTTTTTTTAAAAACGCTGGATTGGAACAATATGTACAAGGCATTTCCGACTATTTAAAACCAACACCTTTTCAACTTGTTATTCATTCTACCCAAGACGACCCTGACAAGCAGCGCCAATTGATCCAATCCTTATCTAAAGAAACAAGTGATGGAGTGATTCTTTATCCATGCTTCCCTGCCAGCTTGATCGATCTCGTATTCAATTTGGTTCTTGATGATTTCCCTATTGTTTTATTGGATAAAGAACTGATTGATCTGCCGATCCCGGTTGTCTCTTCAGCTAATTTCCAAGGTGGTTATGAAGCAACTCTGCATGCAATCAAGCAAGGACACAAGAACATTTTATTCTTTTCATTGGCTTCTTATCTTGAAAACTCAGCGGTCAAAAACCGTTATCTAGGTTACTTAAAGGCTCTTCATGAACATCAGATTCAGCCGGCTTTACATCTTCAACAAAGTGATTATCCTAGTAACATGGATCAAAATCATCTGCTCCAATCTTTTCTTGAACAGACAAAAAAACAAGGCTGCACTTGTATAATAGTCGAACATGACATTTTAGCTTTGGAATTGATATCTACTGCGGCTGAGATGAGCTGGGATATCCCGAGAGACATGTCTTTTATCGGATTTGATGATCTTTCTCTGGCTCATATGATTACTCCTAAATTGACTACTGTCAAACAAAACTTTTACCAAATCGGTTATGCTGCAGCTGAAAAAATGTTAGCTTTGATCACTGACCCTGTTAAAAATGAGTCAATCGTTTCCATCGAAATTCCAATCGAATTAAAAATTCGAAATTCTGTCCAATTTATAGAACATAAAAAAGGAGCTGACAATTGACGTCAGCTCTTTTTTTCATGATTTTATCGTATTTGTTCGCGGAACTCTCGAGGAGATTGGCCTACCAGTTTTTTAAAGTTTTTATAAAAATAGCCTTGGTTTTGGTAACCGATTCGGCTGGCTATGTCATTGACCGGCTCTTTTGAGCGCAGCAACAGTTCTTTTGCCAAATTTATTCGATAATGGTTTAAATATTTGGAAAAGCTTTTACCAGTTTCTTTTTTAAAAACCTGCCCTAAATACATCACATTAACATGAAGAATCAAAGCAATGCTTTTCAAGTTTAAGTCTTCCATATACTTTGTCTGTACTAATTCGATTGTTTGTTTAGTCAAATCGCTGTACAGCAGCTGTTTTTTCAATTCATCCAAAGGCAGCAGATCGGTTTCCATTACTGCGGCTAGTTCTTCAAATGTTTCTGAGTCAAAGAGTGCTTTGGTTTTATTTAAAAATTTTTCACTTTCGATTGCATCAAACTGTAAGTAAACATTAACGATAACTAAATACATCAATCGTTTAACATTTTCAGCCTCTAACAGCTGATTCTCTTTTAATTGACTAATGAATAATGAAATCTCTTTTGAGATCCGTTCAATATTCTTAGAAAAAATTCCTTCATTTAAATCTGTTATCAACCCAGATAAAGTTAAATCAGTAATTTCATTTTCTTTATACGTGTTAAAAGTAAAGGGCTGCCCATAAAAATCAGCATGTGTTTTTGCTTTTAGTGCTGTTTTGTAACTTGTATAGATTTTTTTGGCATTTTTTACTTGTGAACCAACGTAAAATAAACAGTTGTTTCCCATTGCTTCATTTAATTGATTCAATCGCAGTTCTATCTTGTCATTTTCTGTTTCTGTCAAAATAATCACTTTTTCTTTTTCATTTAACGATAGAAACAAAGGCTGATTCAATGAACGACAAGCCTCCTTAAATGAAATCTCCCAATCTTTTAATTGTTTGTTTCGAACAAGAACTACGGTAAATCCTGAGTTTTCAGAAATATTGAACGATGGGTTTTCGAGTAGTCGTCCAAGTTGGTCTTCCTGCAATTCATTCCGTATCCACCGACCAAGCAATCCTTCAAAGATCACTTGGTCTGCTTGGTTATATAACTTGGCTTGTTCAAATTCTTTTAGTATGTTCTCAAGTGAATGATACAGTTCTTCTTTATCGATCGGCTTCAGTAGGTAATTAGAGGCTCCTAGATGCATCCCGCTTTTGACATATTCGAATTCTTGGTATCCTGAAAGAATAATAAACTTAAAAGGTTCTGCTATCTTTTGCGCTTCTCGAATAAAATCGATTCCTGATAAAACAGGCATTGTGACATCGGTTAAAATGATATCGACAGGATGTTCTGCGATAAAATCGAGCGCTTTTTTTCCGTTTCTAGCTGTTCCAACTATCTCCATACCTAAGCTTTTCCAGTCAATCAATTTTTGCAGTCCAGCTAAAATCATATATTCATCGTCTACCAATAATACTTTATACATACTAACTCATCCTTTTTTAATCGTTCATCAGAATACCATTACAATGGTTGTTCCTCCGCCAACAGTTTCTTTTATCTCCATTTCAAACTGTTCTCCAAAGTATAGTTTCATTCTGGTATAGACATTCATGATTCCTACTGAACCAGGTTTAAATAAATCGGTGTCTTTAAAAGAGCGATTCAATTGTTCCATTTGTTCTTTTGGAATCCCTTTTCCATTATCCACAATGAATATTTTGGTTTTGCCTTCTTCACAGTAAGCTTTGACACTAATCGCGTTTTCTATTTTCATGAAATCGATTCCATGCGCAAAATAATTTTCTATCAACGGCTGAATAGCAAACTTAGGTATCATAACTTCTTTAGCATCTTCGCAGACTTTAAACAAATAAGCCACTTGGTCAGGGTACCTCATCTGATAAAGGTAAATATATTTTTCACAGAACTTCAATTCATTTTCTACAGTCACTATTTTTTCATGAGAAATGTTGTTTCTCAACAAAGTTGCAAAATGAAATACCACGTCTGCCAACTCTTCAGCTCCTTCACTGATTGCACTCATTCGGATATATTCTAATGTATTGTATAAAAAGTGAGGGTTGATTTGAGATTGTAAAGCACGCATATCGGCATCCTTTTGTTTGATTTCTAATTCATAAATATCTTTGATATACGTTTGCAGGCTGTCGAGCATGTCATTGATACCTTCAGCTATTTGCTTGGTTTCAGCTTTTTTGTCTTGTGTGTTGATTCGGTTTTCGCTGTCTCCTGCTGCAACTTGATCGATCGATATTAGAATATCTTCTACTTGAACCACATACTTCTTGAATAAATGAAAAAGAATCAGCAATAAAATGCTGTCGATCAGTAAGCTGAACAAAAAGAGGCTAAATGTATTTTTCAATGTACTTACATTGATTTCACTACGCGGAATCAATGTATAAATTTGATGGTCGCTTTTAGTCAGCGATTCAGTGACATAATAGTCTTTTTTCAACTCTGTTAAATTGATTTTTGAATGAACAGCCATTTGATCCACTAGCTTATTTGCAATATCGGAATGACTTTGATGATTACTGCCTTGATAAGTTAGCTGGTTCGTATTTGAAAAAACAAACGTTTGAATCGTATAATTGGTATTTTGATTTGTCAAAATTTGATCAAACGTTTCTTTTTCAAAATCCATATGCAAAGAACCTATCGGCTGCAAGGTGTTGCGGTTCATCAAAATAGCAGAAAAACGGATAGCTTCTGTCAAAGGCAGCTGTTTCACTTTTTCGCCCATTAAACTACCTGTCTTCGAATAATAGATTTCTGGATAATTGGTTAAATTAATACTAGTTGCTAAAAGCGAGCTATCATTGTAGTAGAGACTCTCAATCACTTTGGGCAAATAATAATAATTGTCTGTGTGGTAATTGGTATCCAGCACTTCCGATAAGTAATCCGCATAAGACAATTCAAAATATTGGTAAATATTGTCAATTTTTTCTGGTGTTGAAGTTAAACTGACAGCCACTTCTTCAACCTTTTCTTGGTCTTTATTGATTAAAAACTCAAATCGACCCGATGCACTTTGAATACTTTGCAAAGCTAATTTTTTGTTGTTTTCATAAAGCAATCGTCCAACTGCTACACTGAAAACGGTCAAAAACAGAATCAAAATAATCGAATACGTTTTTAGTAACGAATAGATTTGATTGCTTTTCACTTTTTGTTTCATTTTGCTGCTGCTCCTTAACTAAGACCTTTTTTCGTTCAATCCATTAAAATACTCTCAAACATCCTTTTCGTGCTCGTACTGATAACAACAGCCAACAGTCCAGTTGAAACAAATAATATCAACCCGGGAAACTTATAAGTAACTAAACTAGTGATCACTAAACCGAACACCAGCATAAAGCATTCTTTTGTATTGGTAAAAAACTGTATCATAGATAGTTTTAGTGAATTGACTAATGTGATTTCAAAAGAAGTCAAAACAGCCAAGTTGATCATAAAAGACAACACCAAGATAAACAAGATGAAAATAAGGAGAAAATCAAGCATTAAAAAAATCAATCCTTTAGTCTGAAGGGCAATAAACAAATTGTAGCCGATGATCAAAAAAAATGCGGCATAAAGTAAAAATAATTGGTTTCCTTGTTTAACATGCTGTTTAAAATGAGCAAATGTAGTTTTCCATTTGATTTGTCCAAAATCCCAATTTGCTTCAGTATGTGCTTCCATAATCGCCATCATAGCTGGAGTGACACCTAGAACTAATAATCCCATAAAACTCAGCCCCCAAAAATACAAACTTAGTTTTATCAAATAATATATTTTATTAAATATTGTTTCAATTCCTTTTGAAAACACACTTCATTCCTCCAAATCTTTCTCTCGTGCTCTGTTAACAATAATTGCTTTTATCTTACACTACTTAAAGCAAATAGAAAAGGAGCGGGACAACTGTCTCCACTTCTTTTCTTATCTCACTAACTAACAGTGTACATGAGTCCACAATCGTTTGACATCCTTGCTCATTGGTTTTTTAATGAAAAAGGGCGTTCTGCTTTTAAATAGTCTCGATATACAGGAGCTACTCCTAAGTGGACTGTAAACTCTCCGCCTTTAACGAGATCATCATGAGTCAAAAACAATTTTTTATAGTCTTGCTGGTTTTTTTCAACTTTAGTAACAAAGTTAGCTTGTGGTGTATTATTCAATGTTTCGATTTCCCACATCTTCCCGTTTGACAGCTGAATGCTCACTTCATCAAAAAGCGGGATCCCTAAAACATATTCTCCGCTTCCGGGAGTTACGGGATAAAAGCCCATGGAACTAAAGACGAACCAGCCAGACATGCTGCCGTTGTCTTCATCTCCGGGAAACCCTTCAAAACCGCTGTTGAACAACCGGGTCATCAATTGTTTGACGACGACCTGAGCAGATGCTGGTTTCCCGACATAGTTAAACAAGTAAGGAATGTGAAAGCTGGGCTGATTAGAAAGGGCTAATTGTCCGTAATCGATTGCGGCGACTTCGCTCATTTCATGAATTTCAAATCCATAACTGCCGACCTCAAATGAAGGAGAAGTGTTGCACAATTCTGTCAGCCGGTTTAAAAAAGCTGTTTCGCTTTCGTAACTGTCGATCAAGTCTTGGAAGTTATGATAAACACCGAAGCTATTTTGCCAAGCGCTTCCTTCTGTATAGTCAAATCCCCAACGTTCTGCAGAAAAGTCAGCTCTGAAAATTCCTTTTGAATCTTTCCCGCGCATAAAACCAGTTTCTGAGTCAAATAAGTTTCGATAGTTTAAAGAAGACCGTTTGAATTGTTCTGCTGTTTCCTGTTGGTTTTCCAGCAGAGCAGCAGTTTGACTGATACAAAAGTCACTGTAAGCATAATCCAATGTTTGATTTACACTCTCGGGTACAAGTGTCGAAACATAGCCCAATTGATCATATTCTACAATTCCAAGCCGGCCGTATACTGAGTTTCCGCTTGTAACTGTTGCCGTTTTTACCATGGCTTCCAGAAACTCAGCTATTTCTGCTTTAGACAACAGCCCTTTCACTGCAGCATCTGCAATCACGGCGTCCACCAATGTACCGGGCATCATTCCGCGTTCATCAGGAGAAAGCCACTTGGGCAAAAAGCCACTTTCGTTATAAGATGTTAAGATACCGGCTAAAATCTCTTGATATTCACCAGGTGCAATGATTGAATATAAAGGATAAACGGTTTTGTATGTGTCCCAAAACCCATTATTGGTATATAAGTAACCCGGCTTTACTGCTTTTGCTGTCGTATCATAATGGATCGGCAACTCTGCTTCATTTAATTCATAAAATTTTTGCGGAAATAAAAACATCCGATAGAGACAAGTATAAAACGTTTTGACGTATTCTTGATTTTTATGCGAAACCGTGATTTTTCCTAAATACTTATTCCACATTTTTTCAGCAGCTAACTTTTGTGCTTCAAACGAATCCGCTATCTCTCGGTTATGATTTAACTGTGCTTGTTCTTGGCTGATAAAAGAAGTTGCTAAGCTCGCTTGGACCGTCTGATGAGCAGCTCCTTCAAAATATACTATCAATTGCTTGCCTTCTTCTGTTTCAAAAAGACCGCTGACTTCAGCGTCAACAACCTGATCAAAATGAATCGTAAAATACATTCCAAATTCAGGGTCATGGCTGCCGGCAGCATAATTAACAAATCCGCTGACTGTACTGGTTGTCGGTTCCACTCTTAGCCAGCTATTTTCCCCGGGCACATGAAAAACGATTCCTGCTTGTTTTTCAGACCGGTATGTAACCTTTATGCGACAACCGCGTTCACTAGGAGTCAGCTCTGTAATAATATTGTATCGCAATTGTTTAACTTTCAAATAATGCGGGCTAAATACCGATTCTTCGGGCCGATAAGAACTTTGATAAGAAAGAATATCATTTGAACAGTCGTTTCCTGCAATCGGTGTGATCACTATCGGACAAAAATCCCCCATCCATGGACTAGGCTGATGAGATAAGCGAATCCCTTGAAACACGCGATGGTAAGGATTAAAAAACCAGCTGTCTTCATTTGCTGTTTGCACAGCATAATGATTCATTCCAAAAGGAACTCCTGTATAAGGCAATGTATTGCCATTCGAAAAATTACGATCATTGTTTGTACCTTGTCTTGTATCGATCACTTCTAACATGTTGTTTTCCCCTTTTCAACTTATTACCAACGCTTAGGTCTTGAGTGTTTAAAGAAAAAGAACGCCTAAGAAGCAGGCGTTCTTTTTAATAAAGGTATCTTTAAATCGATTATTTATTTGCATTGAATTCGTCAAATTGTTTTTGTGCTTCTTCTTGGATTTTATCCAATCCAGCTTCTTTTAATTTTTCTAGGTACTCAGGTACAACTTTCTTAGGATCAACACTGCCTGTTTGCAACCCAGCAGTGTATTGAGCTGCTACATTATTTACGTTGGTGATTTCTGTTTTAACTTTGTCCGTTACAAAGTTGAATCCTAGTAATGGAGATTCTTCTGCTTCTTTAATAGATTTTTCTTTGTATTCGATTTGTTCGTCTGTTACAGCTTCATCAATGTAAAGAATCGCGTTATTCGCTAAGTTCCATGCTGACATGTAGCCGCTCTTAGGATCTTGGTACCCTTCCAATAAGCGTACACGTCCTTCTTCATCGGTTTTTTCCCAGTTTCTGCCTTCAACACCATAAACCAAACCATTTAACAATTCTGGATCTGTGTTCAGCAAGTTCAAGACTTTCATGGATTCTTCTTTTTTCTTAGAGTTGTTTGAGATAACAAAATTTGCCATCCGTGCTTGTGCTACTGTTTTTGCTGGTTTAGTAAAAGGTTTTGATTGAATATCTTTTCCAGTAATACGTTGCAGCAAGTAATCGCCGTAATCGTAAGGTCCTTGTGTTTCAGCTCTTACGAACCAAGTATCTTCATCTGTGTTGTAAGCTGTTTGGCTAGTAGCTGCATCAGCAGGGACAAAGCCTTTTTTGTAGTAATCGTGCATAGTATCCAGTTGCGGCAATAAGCCGTCGCCTTCTTCATATGGATTGATCAATTTTGTAAGGTCTCCATTTAAATCGATACCAAGCGGCACATTGTTGCCGATCAAGAAATCGATGTCTTTTTCGATTCTCCAGCCTGAACCTGCAGTTAAAGGTACAACACCAGGTTCATTGTCTTTAATTGTTTGCAAGAAAGGCTCTAAATCTGTTAATTTGCTGACTTTAGAAATATCCATATCGTATTTATCTAAGAACGTTGGGTTAAACGTAAACATTTGTTGTGCATAAACGTTTGCATTTACGGGTATAGCATAAAGTTTTCCATCAATTGTATTTCCTTTGATGTATGCTTCATCTAATTGTTCCATTGTTTCAGGTGCAAATTCTTTAGATAATTCTGTTAAATCGGCATACGCCCCTTTTTGAGCATTGTTTAAGTAATCACTGGCAAAAGCGATATCGTAATTTTCTCCAGAAGAAGTAATGACACTCATTTTCTTCTCATAGTCACCCCAACCGATGTATTGGATCTTCAAGCGGACGCCGATTTCATCTTCAATTCGTTTGTTGGCAATTTCCATTAATTCGTCAAGATTTTCTGGTGCTACTCCGACTTGGTACATCAAAACAGTGTCTTTGTCTCCGCCGGTGTTTTTGCTTTCGCTTTCCTTGCTATCGCCAGATGCTAATTTACCACACCCGACTAGAGCTGCTCCGCATAAAAGAGCAACAGCTCCTCTAACCAATGTCTTCTTAAAATTGATCTTCATTGTATATCCTCCATTACTATTTTTTTATAAAACTCAAACCCTTTAGATACAAATCTGCAAATCAATCATAACCACATACTCTTAAACGGCTATTCTTTCACTCCGCCGATAGTCAATCCGCTGATAAAGTATTTTTGGAAGAATGGGTAGCTTAATGCGATTGGAAGTGTAGAAATAACAACCATTGCCATTCTTGTGGCTTCTTTCGGGATACCAGCAGTTCCGATCATGGAACTCATACCAGCATTTTCAATCATAAATTCGATATTGCTTTGAATCTGCATCAATACATATTGCAGCGGCATCAAATTATCGCTTTGAATATACAGCAATGCGTTGAACCAGTCATTCCAAAAACCGATAGCTGCAAATAAACTGATTGTTGCAATTCCCGGCACGGCTAGCGGCAAAACAATTTTCCAAAATGTTCTTAGTTCTCCTGCTCCATCAATTCGAGCAGACTCAATAATCGCAGGCGGGACCGAACGAATAAAGAAAGTACGCATCACTATGATGTTGAAAGGACTCATTGCCATTGGCAAAATCAATGCCCAAATCGTATCTTTCAATCCTAATAAACTCGTCATCACGATATAACCTGGTACTAGTCCTGCACTAAACAACATGGTTACTAGCGCAAACATGGTAAAGAATTTACGGAATTTAAAATCTTTACGTGAAATAGCGTAAGCATATGAAGAAGTTAATGTCGTATTGATCAGTGTGCCGACAACGGTAACAAAAACGGTAACGAAAAGAGCTTGAAGAATTTGATCGCCCATCTGAGCTAAGTAGCGGTATCCGTCAAAACTCCATGTTTCAGGAATCAATTGATACCCATTAACAACCATTGCGGTCTCATCACTAAATGATAGAATCACAATGAAGATAAAAGGAAACACACAGGAAAAAGCAAATATTCCAATCAAGATGTTAAAAAAGATATTCGTTTTCTTTCCAAATCCTTTGTAGTTAACAGAATTAATGTGTTTTTTCTTTTTCTTTTCTGTGTCTTTGCTTTGTTCTTGTTCTTTAATATACGTGTCTTCAGCTTGCATGTATGTTCCTCCTCGCTAGAATAATGCTGATTCTTCATCAAAACGGCGTACGATCAAATTGGTGATCATAACTAAAACAAACCCTACAACAGATTGATACAATCCGGCTGCTGTGGTCATCCCAATGTCTCCGCTTGATGCTAAACCATTATAGATATAAGTATCCAAGACAGAAGTAACGTTATAAAGCGCACCTGCATTCCGAGGAATTTGATAAAACAAACCAAAGTCTGCTTTAAAAATACCGCCGACACTCATAATGGTTAAAATAGTGACCAAAGGAACTAAGTGAGGCAAAGTAACATGTTTGATCTGCTGCCATTTGCTAGCACCGTCGATCTCAGCTGCTTCATAATAAGCCGGTTCGATTCCCATGATAGCTGCAAAGTAAATCACACTGCTGTATCCGACGCCTTTCCAAATACCCAAGAACACTAAAATATACGGCCAATACGTTGGGTCAGAATACCAGCTGATCGGTGTGCCTCCTTGACTTGCAATGATCGAATTGGCTAATCCTTTATCCGGGCTTAGGAAAGCGTATACAAAGTAACTTATAATAACCCATGAAAGGAAGTACGGAAGCAACATAGATGTTTGGTAAATTTTGATCATCTTTTTAGAACGCAATTGACTGACGATAACGGCAATACTGACTGCCAAGAGTAACCCTGCTATGATGAATGTCACGTTGTATAAGATCGTATTTCTGGTAATGATGTAGGCATTTGAAGAAGAAAATAAAAATTTAAAATTATCAAATCCTACCCATTTGCTTTGACTGATACTTCCCCAAAATCCGCCGTCTTCAATAAATCTGAAGTCTTTAAAAGCGACTACGTTTCCTGCTACAGGAATGTAGAAAAAGAAAATCAACCAAATCGTTCCGGGCAGTGCCATAAACAACATCGCTTTATTTCTATTTAAATGATACAAAAACCCCTTTTTTTTCTTTTTCATTCAGTGTGCTCCTTTCAAAACTAATGCCTTTCTTTATACTCTTATTTTAATTGACTATACCAAGTGATGAAAGGAATAAAATATAGGATAACCTACACAAATTATAGAAAATCATTCTTATCAACTGTTCCCAGCCCTTTTTGTTCCTTTTATGGTCTTTATTCTATAGATAAACCGCAAAAAATGAAGTATACCACTTTTTACGGCTCATTAATTTTTTTTCTCTATCTGAACTACTTAATCATTAAAAGGCCGCAATACCAAATCAAAGCAAAATCTTTCAGCTGCTGATCGATATTTTTCTAAAACATCAGGACCGCAGCTTGCTGAACCAATTCCATGCTGCTGTTTATCCAAATAAAGATAAACTTCTTTTGTTTTCTTTAAGTCATAAGTATGTTGAGCTTCATCAAGGTTCTTTTGTGTATAGTGTCTAGCACTGAAATTAAACGGTTTATTTCCAGTAATCCATAAGCCGCTTTCTCTTTCATCTGTTATCCTCAACCATTCGACATCTGAGCGATTGCCGTTTTCTTGCGGATAAATGTAAGAAAAACCCAGTTCATCTATGGAATTTTCGTAGATTCCAAAGCGGCCAGCTTCTTTTGTATCCGAGTAAGTTTCTCTTGGCCCTCTGCCGTTCCATGTCACTTGATCAAATCTTTCCGGTAAGATCAGTTCGAATCCGATTCGCGGAAATGTCGCTGGATGCTCACCTGTTGGTTCGCCTTTTACTTGAATACTGATTTCTCCTGAGTGCATCACTGTATAAACAACTTCCGCCTCTATCCCCCAAGCAAGAGTCGGCGGTCCTATCCGCTGGGTAATAGTGATTTCAGCTGCTGTCTGATTGTTCAAGAATCGCCACTCAAAAGTGTCGGTTCTTTGCTGCAGCCAATGCAAACCGTAATCTTTCCACATCTTTTCAGAACGGTGATCATTATTCGTCATTGCCCGCCAAAAATTTAATTTTGGTCCCTTTTCCATTAACGATCGATTCTCATACATCCAAGAAACCAGCGTTCCATTCACTTTATCAAAAGACATTACAAAATTTGTTCCTTTTAACTCAAAAATGGTTTTCGTCTCTCGACTGGTTAAGGGAATTGTATGATGTGCAAATGCTGATCGACCGTCTATCGTTTCCGTCTTTTTACTTCTCTCATGTTGCTTGATTTTAAACTGTTCAAATGCTACTTCATGTCCTTGCGCAGACCACTTCGTCTGGCCCGTTGTAATAAACTGCATATCGACCCATACGTCGTTGAATGGATCTGCTAAACTGCTCAACGTCTCTAATGGGATCACAATTTCTTTTGATTTGCCAGGTTCAATCCCTTTGATCGGCATGCAGCCGCTTTGCAGACTAGTTTTTTCTACTCGGATAGACCATGACAACAATAAATGATCTAATTTTTGAAAATCATATCGATTGATAATCAAAAATATGCCCTTTTCGAGATCAGCAGCCTCAACTATTATCGGCTGCATTACTTTTTTCAATTCATAATATGCCGGAGATGGATTGCGATCCGGCTGAACCAGTCCATCAATCACAAAGTTATGGTCATTTGGCTGGTCTCCAAAGTCGCCGCCATATGCAAAAAATTCTTCACCTGTTTGAGTATATTGTCTTAACCCATGATCAGACCATTCCCACACAAATCCGCCTTGCATTCTTGGGTAACGATAAAATAATTCCCAATATTCTTTTAATGCTCCTGGCCCATTTCCCATTGCATGTCCGTATTCGCATAAAATATGCGGCTTTTGATGGTTAGCGGCTGATCCTAATTGTTCTAATCGATCAATTTCGGTATACATTGTTGAGTTCACAGCGGAAATCGGCGAGTCTAAATCGTATTGTTCTGCTTCAAACAATTGTTTTGTAGCGCCTTCATGGTGGATCAAAAAAGCAGGGTATCTTTGATGAAGCCAACTTGCCATTGCTTCATGGTTGCAGCCGGCTCCTGATTCATTTCCCAGAGACCATAATACGATTGAAGGATGGTTTTTGTCTCGTTCAACCATGCGTTCCATCCGATCGATATAAGCATCTTCCCATCTCGGATCGTCACTTAAGAAATCGACATTGCCGACGATCTCAAATCCGTGAGTTTCCAAATCGGCTTCATTCATGACATATAATCCATATACATCACATAAAGCATAAAAACGAGGATCGTTAGGATAATGTGCCGAACGAACAGCATTGATATTGCCTTGTTTCATCAATTGGATATCTTTTTCCATGTCTTTAAGAGTAACCGCTCGGCCCAGGTCAGGATGATTATCGTGCCGGTTGACTCCTTTGAATTTTATCGGCACATTATTGACCATAAAAAGACCGTTTTTTATTTCAATCGTTCGAAATCCTATTTTGTGTGTTATTACTTCTAATACTTCTCCTTTTTCGTCGGTCACTGTCAATAGAATTTGATACAAATGAGGTGTTTCTGCTGTCCATTTTAAAGGTTTTTGAATAACAGCTTTGATCTCGTTTTGCTGCTGGAGTTCGTTTAATTCACCGGATATTCCTTGCACAACTTGCTGACGGCTGTCTAATAATGTATAGATTACTTTACGGTATTTTAATTGCTCCAGCACAGTTCCATCAAACTTCAAGTTAACAGTCAGCAGCCCGTCAGCGTACTGTTCATCAAGAGCAGCTTCAATATAAAAATCCTCGATGGTAGCTTGAGGCCTTGCTATTAAATAGACATCTCTAAAAATCCCGCTTAACCACCACATATCTTGATCTTCTATGTAAGTAGAATCAGACCATTGATAAACCCTTACGGATAGTTCGTTTTTTCCTGTTTTTAAATAAGGAGTAATATCGAATTCTGCCGGCAAGCGGCTGCCTTTGCTGAACCCTGCTTCGTGTCCGTTGATCCAAAGATGAAAACTATTGTCGACTCCTTCAAAACGCAGAAAAACTTGCTGAGCTTCCCAATCTTCTGAAATATAAAATTGACGTTTATAACTGCCTGTAGGATTTTCATTTGGAATGTAAGGCGGATCTACAGGAAACGGATACGCTACGTTTGTATAATGCGGACGTCCGTACCCGCTTAATTGCCAATGAGAAGGTACTGTAATGGTATCCCATGAATCACAATCGTACCTTTCTTCATAAAAACCCTCTGGTGCATCAGTTGGATTCTCAGCATAATGAAACTTCCAGCTGCCATTCAATAGTTGGATGCGAGTAGAATTCTTTCTTTGATCCGTTAATGCTGCCGATTTGTCTGCAAACGGAATAAAATAAGATCGGCTTTTTAAACGGTTTCGGCTTAATCGATTGGGATTTTGAAGGTCCATTGTGTTCATTTAAATACTCTCCTTTAAAAAGAAAAAGAAACTTTTTGTATCAGCTGTTTCTTTCGTCCTTTATTTATTTTACTTAAATTCTCAAATAAAAATGATTGAATATATACATATGCCGGTACTTGCTCTTATCCTTTTTTCTACAAAAGCGGACCTTTTTATTTTACCGGTTAAAGGAATCGCTTCCAAACAATTCTAGTTTAATCGTCTTAAGCCAGCAAAAAAAGGAACAAAGTATAGCTTTAAATCAACAAATTACAGCTTTTATATTTCCAAGCATCAGAAAAGCTCACTCAAGCTGTTAGTTGCTAAGACAGCAGCTAACAGCTTGAGTGAACAAGTAAAGCTATTCATTTTTTAGATCGATCAATTGTTTAAAGTTTTTAGCTATTTCTGTTCCTTTTAAATTAGCTTCTTTTAAATAAATCAAATGAAATGGGTGTTGAATAGCAAAATCGTTTAGTTTGATCTCTTTTAAACTGCCTGCTTCAAGTTCTGTTTCAACAGCGCTGCGGTATAAAAAAGTAATTCCGATATCTTTTTCTACTAATGTTTTAATTGTACTGATGCTCCCAATCATCATGCGTTTTACAAAGCTGTCTAGGTGGATCCCTTTGTTCTTTAAAGCTGTTTCTAAAATCAAACGAGAGCCTGAACCGGGTTCCCTTATCAACAATGGATATGAAAACAACTCATTGATTCCCTGTTCTTTCTTCCATAAAGGACTGTTTTTCGAACAAACCGCTATAAAAGGCTGGTCAGAAAGCTTCTGAAACCCAAAAAAATGCTGATTGAATTCTCCTTCAACAAATGCAAAATCAATCCGTCCATGTTCTAATTGGTCGATCAACGATTCCGTGTTATCTACTAACATCGACAAATCATGAGAAGGATACACATTCATATAGTCTTCGATCAATTGCGGCATGATGTATTCTCCGATCGTTAATGTTGCCCCGAATGTGAACGAAACAGTATCCGTTTTTGGAACAAGCTTTTGCTGAATCTGAAAGATTTCTTTTTGCAGTAGCAACAGATCTTTTTGCAGTTGCATCCCTTTTTCTGTAATGGTTAATTGACGGTTTTCATAATGAACCAATTCAACGTTTAATTCATTCTGCAAATATTGAATGTGTTGCGTAACTGCTGGCTGAGTAATGTGCAAGCGTTTTGCCGTTAAAGTGTAATTCATTTCTTCGGCAAGTATAAGAAACGTTTGATATCGATAATCAAGCATGGTCTTCCTCCTTTTATAAGAAGAGCTTATATAAAAATAATAAATCATTATTTTCTTTTATGCAATATTTAGCGTAAACTATACCTATAAAAGAATTAACAAAAAGGAGAGAACGCATGCTTACTAACTTTAAAAAAACGACCGAAGCTATTCTGCCTGGTCTATTGATCAGTGTGATTATTTCGATTGTCAGTCAATATTTAGCAACCTTTATACCCACCATAGGATCAGCCTTATTAGCTATTTTTATCGGTATTTTGCTTGGAAACACCATTTTGAATAAACCAGTCCTAAATACCGGAACCAAATTTTCAGAAAAAACATTATTAGAATTATCCATTGTTTTAAATGGCTTGATCCTAGATTTTCAAGTGCTTAAAAAAGTAGGCTTCAGCGGCTTTGCTTTTGTTATTGTACAAATGGGATTGACCCTATTCATTGCTTATCAACTTGGCAGATTGATGAAGTTCAATAAAAAGTTCTCCTTATTGATGGGAGCTGGAAATGCAGTTTGCGGATCCTCGGCAATCGGAACCGTTTCGCCAATCATCAAAGCCGATGAAAAAGACAAAGGGATGTCCATAACTGTTGTCAACGTTATCGGAACGATTTTAATGATTTTATTGCCGCTGCTTTCTTCTTTTCTTTATCAGAACGAAACAGTGCAAACTTCTGCTTTGATCGGCGGAACTGTCCAATCGATCGGTCAAGTGATTGCTTCCGCTAAAATAGTCGGCGGAGATGTAACGAACTTAGCGATTGTCTTTAAATTAATGAGAGTTCTGCTGATCGTAGGTGTAGCATTGCTGTATGGCAAGTTAAATTTGAAAGAAACAGAGCCGCTGCTTTCAAAATCTGACGTTGAAGAAGCCGGCACGAAAAAAAAGAAAACTGCATCCATTGGCATTCCTTGGTTTATCATCGGTTTCTTCCTATTATTTGTTCTTAGAAGTTTAACAGACTTGCCTTCTCAAATCCTTCATAGCGCAGAAACCATCAGCAGCCAGTTTGAAATTGCTGCTTTAGCCGCAATCGGCTTGCGTGTGAAGTTTTCAGATATTGTTAAAGAAGGACCTAAAACAATGCTTTATGGTTTGTTGATTGGACTCTTCCAAGTCATTATCGCTGTCGTCTTGATCGCTTGGTTTTTTTAAGCGCCTATTTCATTCAATAAACAATCAAAACGGTCTAAAGGGCCCGTCAGCTGATAAAGCTGGCGGACCCTTTTTTTAGTTTCATTTATTCTTTGCCCATTCGATTTGGTTGATAAATAAATTTTCCATTATTGGATTCAATCAAAATATGCAGTTTGAACTTAGACATCAAAAATTCTCCAATAGCTTCTTTTGTATAAAAAACATCTGTCGGAAACATCTCAGTCGGTGATTTAACTTTGATTTCATAAAAGCCGTCTATTACCGTTTCTACAAATATCAAATCAGAACATTCTTGCAATTTTTTTCTTTCTTCAATCGATAAATCTTCAATATCGCCTTGGTTCATTTCAAAATACTCCTCACGTAGGAAACTATAAGCTCTAAGCTTTGCTACCATAGAATAAGGGATACCTTTTTTATTGTCAAGGTGATTATCGAGCGATTAGCTAGCATTAAACTTTCTTCACTGCTTCTAAGCTGAAAACAAATCCCATTCTTTTTATTATGCTTAAAAACCTTATTATCTCTATGCTTTTATCTTGTTTTTCTCATTCGTCTTCAGTTTCCAAATTATGTCTAAATAATGACATCTTTTCACCTTCCGCTTTTTCTGAATTGATCATTGCATATATTCCTATCAACATGCCGAACAAGGTATCTGTGCCTGAAGTATGCCCAAATAAAAGCATGTGTTCCATTTTCTGTTGGATAAGCACAGATACGCTTTATGATTGAACCTGCGTTAAAAACAGCAGCTTTAAATAAAAAGAAATATATGAATTACGGTTACATTCGTCGTAATGTTACTTATCAATCGTTTCAAGAAGCCCAAAACTATAACCAGTTAGTAGTAAATATTCCCAATTTAGAATTTAATTCTTTTGAATTGGTCATTCATGAAATTGATTTTTCTATTCCCAATGAAGATTTCATGGCTATCGAAAATACTGTCAGTTTTTTACAAATGGAACTATTAAAAAAGCACGCTGTCACTCAAAATAACTTAAATTACAAAAATAGTATTATTTCTGAGTTATTAAATGATCGTATGGAAAATAAAGAAGAACTAATCGAAAAAACGACTTACTTAAAACTAAAGAACAATCCTAATTACCGAGTCTTTATCTGTCATTTTTCTAATTCTTCGTCAAATGCAGACCATCAAGAGCTTTCTCAAAAAAAAGAGCATCATTTTGCTCTGATTTTCACAGAAGAGATAAAAAAACACTGGCCGCAGCGCATTTACCTGATTCGTCAAAATAAAATCGACTTTATTGCAGATACTCAATCAGACACTGAACAAGTGCTTAAAGAAAAAATAACTAAAACTATTCAAACCAGTAAGAATAAACTCCAGATGAAAGCTTTAAAAATGACAGTTAATTCCAGTTATGCAGGCGAAATTTTTCAACTGTCAAGTCTCTATAAACAAGCACAAGATACTCAAAAAATAACCGCTTTATTTGACGAAGCAAATACTATTTACAGTTACCGCGATATTGGAATTTACCAATTATTTGCAGAATCAAACAATTTAACTCATTTTGAAAAGTACATTCCCAGCTCTTTACTTGATTTAAATCGAAACCATCCTGATTTAATTGAAACGTTAAAAATATTTTTAGATGCAAACCAAAACTATAAAGCAACAGCAGATGCTCTTTTTGTGCATCCTAAAACAGTCCGATATCGAATGGACAAAATAAAACAATCCATTTCGATCGACTTCCACAATGCAGAAGAACTGCTCCAAATCAATATCGGCTTGCGTTTACTGAAGATGTTGCAGCAATAAAGCAGCAAAAAAGAACTTTAGAGGCATCTTGTGTATTAATACACATAGTTGTCTAACTAAAGTTCTTTTTTTCGACTATCCTATTCTGCATACATACGAAAATAAGAAACGTCTTTAAATGTAAATTGTTTATGTTCGTACTCTAATTTGTTTGTTTCTTTCAGCTGCTTTACTACGTTTCCTACTGTTTCTCTCGAGCATCCGCTAATTTCAGCTATTTCGTTGATCGTGATCGGGTAAGGAACTTCGATTTTTTTCGGTGGACAATCGATGCCCAAATCTTCCATCAAGTAAGTCAACGCCTTGACAATGCGGCTGGTAGCACTGGAGATAGCTAAATATTGAATGCGTTTTTCTTGTTGATTTAAAATAGCCGATATTCTCTTATATAAGTAAAGCAGCTGAGTAGGGTTATAAGCAGCTTGCTGTTCAAAAACATTTGTCGGCAAATAATACAATTCGATATCGGTAGCTGCATAAGCTGAAAAATGATACGCTTCATCGGAAAACATTCCGCCATAAGGAAACAGCCTATCTGGCTTGGTGTAATCAATATATAAAAATGTAGCACTTTCATCATACCGTTCAAACCGTACAAGCCCGTTCATTAAATAAAAAACCTTTTCACGCTTGTCGCCTTCATCAAATAAAACTTGTCCTTTTTTATAACTCCTAACATACAGATGCTTTTTAAGCACATTAAACTCCGATTCTGTAAAATTCGCAAAAACCGGTTTGTAACGTAACTCATATAGCTGATTGGATTTCATTTGTTTTATGGGCATTTGATTCTCTCCTCGTCGTAATGAACTAAACGAATTAGAATGGAATCTCTTAGCTTTAGAAGACAAAAAAGAGGTTCTCATTTATCCCTTTTAGTATATCATAAACGCTGTATGTTTACTTGTTCTCATCTCTTTTTTTCTTGTTTTTCTTTCCTTGAATAGACAAATTCGTGTTAGTATTCTTCAACTATTTACGTTTTAAATTTTAACACAAAAATGGACAAGTTGATTGCTAATACCTTTCAACTTGTCCATCTAAAGAATTTTTTATTTTTAATGTTTAGTCTTATTTACTTTCCATACAATCTTATTTTCGGTTCAAAAGTTAGTCTATTTTGTGATGACTGTGCCGCCTTTTCCTGTTAACACTTGTTCAATATTTTCCAATGACGTAATCATAGCTTTTCCTGCAGGATGATTTTCAACAAATGCAATCGCAGCTTCTACCTTCGGCAGCATGCTTCCTGGAGCAAATTGATTTTCTTCAATGTATTGTTTCATTTCCGCTGTCGTTACTTGTTCCAATTTCTTTTGATTAGGCTGATTGTAATTCACAAACACATTGTCGACACCAGTCAGCACGATCAGCAAGTCTGCTTTTACTAATTCAGCTAATTTTTGAGAAGCAAAGTCTTTGTCTATTACTGCTTCAACTCCTGTCAATTCCCCATCTTTTTCTACAACGGGAATCCCGCCTCCACCGACAGAAATAGTGATCACGCCGTTTTCAACTAATTGGTTCACTACTTCGTATTCTTTGATACTGACCGGTTTAGGAGATGCAACGACTTTACGCCATCCTCTGCCGGCATCTTCTTTAAACTCGGCTCCGGTCTCCGTCATTTCTTTTTTTGCTTCTTCTTCGGTCAAAAACGGTCCTACTGGTTTAGTCGGGTTTTTAAATGCTTGATCTGCTTCGTCTACCACTACTTGTGTCACGATGGAAACAACAGATTTTGTTAAATTTCTTTTTTCCAAGGCATTTCCAAGCGCATTTTGCATCCAATATCCAATACTTCCTTGTGTCATGGCCACACATGAGTCTAAAGGCATAGCAGGGTTCTTTTCGCTGTTTGCAGCAGCTTGCTGCAGCAACAAGTTTCCAACTTGCGGTCCGTTGCCGTGTGAGATGATAAGATCGTCGCCATTTTCAACGAACTTGACCAAATATTCAGCCGTATTAGCCAATGCTTCTTGTTGGGCTGCTGCACTTGCATTATCTGATAAAATAGCATTACCGCCTAAAGCTATTACGATTTTTCGTTTTGTCATCATTATCCCATCCTGTCTTTTACATATTTCCAATATCAATTGTTCCATTAACTATTTGAAGCAAAGCGATAATAAATAAAACAACAATGACTATCGCAGCAATCATTTCGTTTCTTGTAAATACTTTTCGACCATTTTCTTTTTGTGCCCATGCAAAAATTAAAATTCCTGGTGCATAAAGCAGCATCGTAATCAATAGGTAATCGATTCCGCCTGCATAAATCAGCCATAAAGAAAAAATACTTCCAAAAATGCCAATCATGACATTTCGAGTGCGGTTTGGCGTCGTTTTACTTTCCTGAAGCGATAGTTTCAACTGATAAAATGCTGTAAAAGCGTAAGGAATCAGTATTGCAGAAGATGCAAGAGAAAAAGCAAAGTTATAAGCTCGTTCACTAATTAAAAAGGTGAATAAAAACAACTGAACAATCACATTGGTAAAGATAAGTGAATTGACTGGTGCGTCGTTTTTGTTTTTCTTAGTAAAGAATTTAGGAAACGAACCTTCTCGTGCTGCCTGGTAAGGCAATTCAGCGGTCAGCATCGTCCAAGCCAACCAAGCTCCTGCTACGGAAATGATGACTCCGATATTGATCAAAATAGCACCCCAGTGTCCGACTACACTTTCAAGCAGTGAAGCCATTGCAGGTTGATTCAAATCAGCCAATTCAGGCCGGGACATGACACCCATTGATAAAATCGTTGTTAATAAATAAATACTAATAACGGTGATCAACCCTAAAATAGTTGCTTTTCCAACGTCAGATTTTTTTGCAGCACGTCCTGAGAATACGACCGCACCTTCAATACCGATGAATACCCAGACTGTCACCAACATAGTCCCTTTAACTTGGCTCATCACTTCACTAAAACTAAATCCGCCGCTTTGTGTACCCCAAAAATTAGCAGTAAAAATATCAAGTTTAAAAGCGATAAACATGGTAACTAGAAAAATAGCTAAGGGAATCAATTTAGCAAATGTAACGATTGTATTAATGAACGAAGCCGTTTGTACCCCTTTTAAAATCAACGCATGGACCAGCCACAACATGATAGAAGCTCCAATAACAGAAGCCAAATTTTGTCCGTTGCTGAATAAAGGGAAAAAATAGCCGATTGAACTGAACATCAATGTTCCATAAGCAACGTTTCCTAAAAATGCTGATAACCAATAACCCCAAGCAGAGTTGAACCCCATATAATCGCCGAACCCAGCTCGTGCATAACTATAAATACCTGCTTCTAAATCTGGTCGTTTAGCAGATAGGTTTTGAAAACTAAATGCCAATAATCCCATTCCTATTCCTGTGATCAGCCATCCGATGATAACAGGTCCGGGAGAAGCCGTCAGTGCCATATCTGACATCAGGTTAAATATTCCGCCTCCGATAATAGAACCGACAACCAAGCTCATTAACGGAATCAATCCAAGTTTCTTTTCTTCCATTTTCTTTTCCTCATTCCTGCATGCTTTATTTTTTAAAATAAAGACAGAGCATAAGGACTTTACTTTTCCTCATGCTCTGATATCCCTAACTTATGGTGTTAAAGCTCAGACTTTGGGAATAAACAAATTACCCATCGTAGCAGCCATAATGGCTTTAATGGAATGCATTCTATTTTCTGCTTGATCGAATTGACGCGCATGTGAGCTGCGGAAAACCTCATCGGTTACTTCCATTTCGCTGATACCGAATCTTTCTTTGACCATCTCGCCATATTCTGTATTCGTATCATGGAAAGCAGGAAGGCAATGCAATAGGATGACATCTTCTTTTCCAGTTGCTTTGATCATATCCATATTGATTTGGTAAGGTTTCAGCAAGTTGACACGTTCTTCGAACTTATCTTCTTCACCCATTGACACCCACACGTCTGTATACAGCACATCAGCATCTTTCACGCCTTCTTGAACATCGTCTGTGATCATTAGTTTGCTGCCTGATTTTTCTGCAAATTCCTGTGCCATGTCAATGATCTCTTGATCTGGGAATAGAGCTTTAGGAGATACGATACGAATATTTGCGCCTAAGATAGCTCCAGTTACGAGCAAGCTGTTCGCCATATTATTGCGTCCATCGCCTGCATAAGCTAATGTTACTCCTTCAACATGTCCAAAGTTTTCTTTAATCGTTAAGAAGTCAGCAATCATTTGTGTTGGATGCCATTCGTCTGTTAAGCCGTTCCAAACAGGTACACCAGAAAACTCAGCTAATTTCTCAACGTTGGATTGTTTAAATCCTCGGAATTCAATCCCATCGAACATACTGCCTAAAACACGTGCAGTATCTTCAACCGATTCTTTTTTACCTAATTGAATATCGTCTTTTCCAAGGTATTCTGGATGTGCACCTAAGTCGATAGAAGCAACGGTAAATGCTGAACGAGTCCGTGTAGAAGATTTTTCAAACAGCAAAGCAATGTTTTTTCCTTCTAAATACCGATGTGGAATACCACGTTTCTTTAAATCTTTCAAATGTTCAGAAAAGTCGATCAAATACATTAATTCTTCTTTAGTAAAATCTTTTTCAGCTAATAAGCTGCGCCCTTGAAACTTCGATGTGATCATAGTTGATTTCCTCCAATAAGATTATTTTGATTCGAATGTTGCTTTTTAATTTTGTTTAGGTAAATCTTCCCGGATAAGCGGCATACTCATGCAGCGAGGGCCCCCACGTCCGCGAGACAATTCACTTGATTCTATTTCAATCACTTTGATCCCTTGCTCACGCAGCAATGCATTTGAAACGTAATTCCGGTCATAAGTGACAACTACTCCAGGTGCGATTGCTAACGTATTTGAACCATCATTCCATTGCTCGCGCGGTGCTGCAATGGCATCTCCACCTCCACAAGGAATTAAAGTCAGTTCGTCTACTTCCAAAGCTTCTTTCAATACTTCTTGCAAGTTTGTTTTATGCGTAATTTTCACTTTTCCAGGTTCATCGCTCTTTTCAAGCATGTAGGTGTCTATTGACCCTCCCAATCGTTGGATTCCAGGATGGATAGTAAATTTATTATAATCTACCATAGTAAAGACGGTATCTAAGTGCATCATCGCTCTTACATTCGGTATCTTAATGGCTAAGACTTTTTCAAACGTTGCACCGCGATTAAACAATTCAATGGCCAATTCTTCGATGGCTTGTGCCGAAGTTCGTTGCGAAATCCCAATAGCTAAAACTTTATCATTCAATACGAGTTCGTCTCCGCCTTCAATATTTGAAGTATGGTCGCGATTGCGCCAAATTTCTACGTCTTTGCCCGCAAAGCGAGGGTGATAGTTGATAATTGTTTCCATAAATAAAGATTCACGTTGACGAGCTTCAAACAACATACGATTAATCGTCAAACCATTGCCTAATGAAGCAGCTGGGTCTCTTGTGAAGTACAAGTTTGGCATAGGGTCCATGTAAAATGGGTAATCTTCATCGTTTGAAACTTCTCCCAAGTGTTGCGTTTTATCTTCTGTAAAGTAAGAATCCGGCGATTCTGTTCTTGATTGTGCTGGGTCTCCACCATCATCTGATACATCACTTAAATGTTGTGATGCAGTTTCAACGTCTTTTTTACGGACACCGGCCATAATCGTATTGACCATTTCTTGTGTATCCATCTTCAATAAATAGTGTTTTAATCCTTCGTATACGCTCGGTGATTGAATATTTGACTCGCTCATTATTTTTTCAAGGAATGATTCTTTGACATTGCCGGCATCAATTGCTTCAGCCGATAGTTTTTCAAGATACAAAACTTCAACGCCATTATCTTCCAGCACTTTAGCAAAAGCATCATGCTCTTTTTGAATAACAGGCAAGTGCGGTATATCATCAAATAATAAACGTTCCATAATTTCAGGAGTTAGATTCTCCACCTCTTTACCGGGTCTCTTCAATAGAACCGTCTTTAATTTTCCAATCTCTGACATGACATGAATCGGTTTATCCACTAGTATTTCCTCCTCTAATTTATTTACACCATTATGATAACGCTAACACTCGGAAAAGAAAAATAGTATGCCGCAAACAAAATGTCGATTTCATCACATTATTTGACCCCTTTTTCATATATATTCTCTATACAGTATATCCCTAATAAAATGAGTGATTATACTGTATATTCACTTATTTTATACAATTTTTATAAATAATTTATTTTATATATATATCCTTCTTTAGGCCCTTGTATTAAAAAAAAATGAGAGTTCATTTGTTTTAACGCAAATTTTATAGCAAAAAAGTTCAGTCTCTTTTTATGGAAGAGGCTGAACTTTCTTAATTTAATAAGCTTTTAGCTATCAAGACCGCGTACTGTTCTGCGCCGGTTTTATTTGGGTGAACTGCATCTTCATAAAACCAGTCAGCATGATTTGTACTCGTGTTGCTCCAATCAATTAAGTGAATGTGCTTTTCGTTCTTCGTTAAGGAGACCAACTTTTGATTGACACTCTCACGCCAATGACGCGGAACATGGGTTGTCAGAAAATACACTTCTTTATCTTTTCCAATAGCCCCTACTAAATCATCCAGTTGGTTTTTCGTAAAGTCCCCATTAGAACCTAACTCGATCACTACCGTTTTATTCAATTTCCGGTCTTTTTTTAATTGTTGGACAACTGGAACTGTTTGATACAATTGGCGCCCTACTTTTCCGTCAATCGTTGCTGCTGGGAAAAATTGTACCAACTCTTCTGAAGCACTCAACAAAACGGAGTCTCCAATAAAAGTAACTTTTTTATTGGCTAATTCACTCAACTCTTCTGTGTTAAAAACGCCGTTTGCTAGAGCTTCCGCTTGGATACCAGTTAGTTGTGTTTCTTGCAGCAACTGTTCATTCTTTTCAATCACTTTTTTGACTTGTTGCGAAGCATGATCAGGATCAGTAGGTGAAATTGCAAAACCAGTCAAAGCTGATAAAACAACTAACATACTGACTGCTAATAATCCTTTTTCTTTTAAATGAGCTTTACGTGGACTTTTCCATAATTGCTGCGCCCATTTTACTCCCTTTTGGAACAATCCTTGCCAATTGCGCATTTCAATAAACCGATACGTTACTTCAGCTAAACCAAGCGTAAGAACCAACACTAAAAACAGTTGTCGTGCAGCAGAAGCTGGTTGCCCATTTGATTGTTGTTGGATTAAAACATTGAGCGGATAATGCCACAAGTACAAAACAAAACTGCGCTTACCCAGCCATGTAACTGGCTTAAAACGAAAAAGAAAGGATAATTTAACCGTTGGCTGAGCAACGATAATAATCAATACACCCGCTAATAAACTAAACAACAGCATCCCGCCATAATAATTAAACGGACTTTGATCAGTCACATATTTCATCATGACCCCTATCAAAAATAGTACCGCTAGTCCTATCATTTCCTGCCATTGCCGTAATTTTTGAGGCATTTGCTTTGTTTGTAAAGTCGCTAACGGAAAGGCTGCCGCAAATCCGGTTCCTACCCATAATGAGAACAATCGGGTATCCGTTCCATAATAAACACGGCTTGGATCAACTCCCGGCTGATACAACCAGGCCATTAACCCAGCAGATAAAAGTGTCAAGATACCGATTGCTATTAAACGGGCCCGTTGAGTAGATAGAAAGGTAAATAAACCCCAAATTACTAAAACAATCAGGATATAGAATTGCATCTCCACTGCTAGTGACCATAAATGGACAAAAGGAGACGGCGTTGTAAACCGATCAAAATAAGAATCGCCTTGGATAATTTGCCACCAATTGTTAACAAACAAAAGGGCACTGACGACGGTTCCTTTTAAATTGACCAATAATTCCCGATTAAACCATGTAATCCAAGCCAACACCAACACCAGCATAAATAACGTCGAAGGCAATAAACGCTTCATTCGTTTTCGATAAAATGCTCTTATATGTAGCTGCCCTGTTTGTTTTATTTCGCGTATTAATTTATCTGTGATTAAATAACCCGATAATACAAAAAACAAATTTACACCTAAATAACCGCCCGGCATCAATTGTGGAGCTAAATGATAGATGATAACCCCGATGATGCCAAGAAAACGAATACCGTCAAGGCCCTTGACATAAGGTATGTTCGTTACCGTTTGCTGTTTTTTCAATTTCTACACCTTCTTTCTTTCTCTTCTTATAGAATCAAAATGACTGAATGCTCGAAAAAGCTTCAATTGAAAGTAATTATATTGTATTTCTAATTATACTAAAGAAACCCTAAGTTTACATTAAGACTGTTTCTTTCTTTCAAAAACAACATTCTGTTGCCATCGTTTTCACATTAGTGTAGAAGGTTAAAAAATATACTCTTTACTTATTAATTGAAGAATAGTCTCAATTCTGATTACTTTTATTTCGGTAATACTCTCCTGTTTAATAAATTGTTAATAAACTGAAGTAATCTCTTTTTCACATTTCATCCTTCCATAAAACATAAAAAATAGAAACAAATAATCGACGAGTTGCGTCTCTTATTTGTTTCTATTTCCATTAGCCATTGATTTATCAGTCTCACTTATGTTGATAAAATCCTATTACTTCTTGCTTGCTCTACTTCTCTAAAGCATATCAATATCATACATGTCTAAAGAATCAATTCTGACTTTTCCTGTTGCTTCCAGATAAATTTTTTCAGATTCATCCGATAATGGGTAAATGGTTGATGTGATTGTTTCTTTTCCGTCATTGACAAAGGTTTCAATAGAACTGTTATCTAAAAGGATCTTCAATTTTAATTTGCCTTCATCTAATGAACACAAAACTTTCCGTTTGTTTAAAGGTTCCGCTTCTTCACCGGAAATAGGAATGCCACTTTGGAAACGATCGAATTCCAGTTCATTCGTTTCTGTGTGATAAGTTAGCAAGGTCCGTTCTGTTGCACTTGCACGCAATTCGATTCTAAAACGAGTGGCTTCTTTAAGGTCCACAATTAGTTCAAGTACACCAACTTTACCTGCCACTCCTTCAAATTCTTTTGTTTCATCTACTAAGACAACTTCTTTGATTTCAGCACTCTTCTGATAATAATTAGCGATCTCAGAAATAGGCAGCTGGATCAATTTGCCATCTTTAATGCGTAATTCGCGCGGCAAAGTCATCGCTCCAACCCAGCCATGGTTTTCAGTATGTGTTGGCATATTTCGTCCCCACATTTGCATCCAAGCTACCATAACTCGTCTTCCTTGTTCATCTATAGTTGTTTGTGGAGCATAAAAATCCAGTCCATGATCGATTTCTTCCATAGATTCAACTTCAAATGTTCCTTTTTCCCAATCAACTTTACCAATAAATGCAACACATGAACTAACGTTGTGAAATTCATTGCCTGATTTAGGAATTTGAATCGGCGAAGTGATCAATACATCTTTTCCATCTAATTCAAATAGATCAGGACATTCCCACATAATACCTTGATCTTTTGTACCTTCTAGTAAAATAGATTTAAATTCCCACTCAATTAAATCTGTTGACTGATACAATAAAATTTGTCCAGTGAGTTCTTTCGTTTGCGAAGCGATGATACTATAGTAAACGCCATTGCGTTCAAAAACTTTTGGATCTCTAAAATCTTGAACACGCGCGTTATCCGGCAAATCCTTTTCATCCAATACAGGATTTTGATTGATTTTTTCAAAATGGATACCATCTTCTGAAACAGCCATACATTGAATTTGACGAGATTGTTCTTCGTCTGATTGTGGCAAGTGTCCAGTGTACATCAAATATAATTTGCCGTCTTTTTCGATAGCACTCCCCGAAAAACATCCACCTTCATCATAGTACTGGTCTGGCGACAATGCTACTGGCAGATTTTCCCATGTAACCAAATCTTTACTCTTCGCATGTCCCCAGTGCATAGGTCCCCAAACGGTTTTATAAGGATAATATTGATAAAATAAGTGGTATTCTCCTTCATAATAAACAAATCCATTTGGATCATTGATCCAGCCTACAGGCGCTGTTAAATGATAACCAGGACTATATGTCGTGATAACATCTTTTTCTTTTTGTCTTATAAATTCATTTGCATTTTCTAAAGTGTAATTGGCAGTTTTCATTGAGTAAATCTCCTTATTCATCCATATTATGATTGTTTTTTAGTAAACTCGTCATATCCTTTTTGTTTAATGTCTAACCATTCCGTTAAGCCCATACGTTCTAATTCCGCTAAATAGTCATCCCAATCGTCATCTATTTTACCGTTCGTAATCCATTCTGCCCGTTTGCGGTAAATGTAATCTTGCATATCGGCATCAATTTTACTGATTCGGTCAGTATCTTCTTGTGATAAGAAAACACGCGGGAAGATATTGTCATTGTTAACATACGGTAAATAAGTTTCTTTCATTAAATCTAAACGCCATTTAGCATCTTCCGGCATTGTGGTTACAGTGCCGTAGTATTCATCTAAAACAGCTAACGGACCTGCAGCTTCAGTTTTTTGACGCAGTTCGCCAGGAGCGGTTCCCTCTAATGGCAAATGTTTTAACATTTTGTTTTCTTTATCAAATTCAAAAATATTTTGCTGCTCTTCATCTCCATACGTTCCCCAGTTGTTTTGGACAGATTGAAGCGGTTCATACATTTTATCGACCCATTTAGCTGTTAATTCTAAGTTCTCATTAGCACTAGTAATAACAAACCGATCCCGGCTAAAGCCCATACCATTTGTTCTGGCAACATGTTTTTCGCCTGTTGGTCCAGCTAAAACAGGTAAAACATCGTATTTATCATTCATGCCAGTGATGTTGCCTTTATCCCAAGAAAAATACACGCCATAGCGTTCGTCTTTTCCTTTAGCCAAGAATGTATTCCAGTCTTGTTCAAAAGCTTCTTTATCAATTAATCCCTTCGTTTGCATTTCGTTAAAGTATGTTACAGCTTCTTTGTACTCTGGATTATCGGCAGTAAAATCTAGCTTCCCATCATTGTCAACAACTAAACGATCATCATTATCACCGATACCAAAAGCTCCAAACAACAGTTTCATATCTTCATTTCCTGCTCCATTAATAAAAGAAAGCGGAATTTCATCATCTTTTCCGTTCCCATTAGGATCTTGTGTTTTGAAAGCTTCCAACACTTCCATTAATTCATTTGTTGTTTCCGGCATTTCTAAATCTAAATTATCTAACCACTCCACGTTGATCCACGCCATATCGCTCACCGTATGAATCGATTCTTTCCCTGCACCTAATTCTTCAATCCAAGGAAAAGAATACATTTTCCCATCAGGAGCGGTAGACAACTCTTTGTATTCAGGATGCTCTTCATAGATTTTTTTTAAGTTTGGCATATATTGATCAACCAGTTCATCTACAGGAACAATAATGTCATTTTTTGCCCAACTTAATAAATCGTAATCTCCAGCTGCAGCATTAAAAATAGCATCTGGTAAATCTCCACTTGAAATATCTAAATTGCGTTTTTCTCCAAAATCTGCTTGGTAATTCGTCCAGTCAATATGCACACCTGTATCTTTTTCCAGTCGTTTGAAAATCAGCTTTTCATTTGGATCTTGGGGCGAAATTGGCGAACTTTGTGTCATGAATTTTAAGCTTGCTTCCTCTTTCAAAGGAAACTCAATATTTTCTAATCCTAAATCTTTTGTTGCCGCTTTTCCGCTGCCGTTTCCACAAGCTGTTAAAGTTAATAAAGCCGTACTAGAAATTAAAATAGTCCCTATCATTTTTCTTATTGTCATTTTGTTTTCTCTCCTACTCTTTATTTTTTTATCCTTTCACTGAACCCACTAAGATTCCTTTATCAAAATATTTTTGGAAGAATGGATACATCACTAACAACGGGAGACTAGAAATCACAATAGTGGCATATTTGATCAACTCTGCGATTCGTTTCAATTCAGCCATTTCTGTTTGTGAACCCACCATATCTTGCGAAGGTTGATTTTGAATCAATATCTTACGCAAAGCGAGTTGGAGTGGTTCTAATTTAGGGTCTTTAATATAAATCATAGCTTCAAAGTAAGAATTCCACTGCCCTACAAAAGCATATAGAAACAGTACAAACATAATGGGCTTCGCTAATGGCATCATAATTTTAAATAGTATTTGAATATCATTAGCTCCATCGATAATGGCTGCTTCAGTTAATTCATCCGGTAATCCCTGATAATAGGTTCGAGCGAGAATAATATTCCAGACATTTACTGCACCCGGTATGATAATGGCCCAAACCGTATTTAACATATTTAAATTTTTGATCAGCAAATACGTAGGAACTAACCCTCCGCCAAAAAACATTGTGACTAAGAAAAATGTCATAATAGGCCCTTTCCCAACTAAATCTTTTTTTGCTAAGGGGTAGGCAGTAATCATGGTAATAAAAACAGTAATTACACTGAATGCAAATGAATAAAATAAAGAATTGATAAAACCTCGAATAATGGAATCATCTTGAAATACTTTTTGATAACCTGTCAATGTCCAATCTTTTGGATTAAAACTAATTCCTTTTGCCAGCAATACAGCGGGATCCATAAAAGAAGCGATCAAAACATATCCTAAAGGAACTACAGTAATCAACACCAGAAAGGCGATGATTATTCGGTTAATGACTAACATTCTTTTGTCAAAACTAGTAAAATTCATCATTTCGTTTACCTCCTATAAACCATTCCCATCGTTAATGTGTTTAACGATATTGTTTACTGCAAAAAGTAAAATAATATTGATCACTGAGTTAAAGAGCCCTACTGCTGTAGAATAGGCATAATCACCTGATTGCAGCCCGACTTTATAGACATAAGTAGAAATAATTTCTGAAGCCGGCAAATTCATTGAGGTCTGCATTAAAAACGCTTTTTCGTAACCCACGTTCATAATATTTCCAGCTGCTAGAATAAAAGTGATTACCATAACAGGTTTCAAAGCCGGCAAATCAATATTCTTAATTTTTTGGAAAATATTCGCTCCATCAATAGTAGCTGCATCAATTAAATCTGGACTTACATTAGCTAAAGTAGCTGTATATAAAATGGATGACCATCCCATCCCTTGCCAAATTCCAGAAAGAATATAAATGCTTCTGAAGTAATCTGGATTGCTCATAAACATGAAGCTCTTACCAGTTAAACTACCGATAATTTGGTTAATTGGTCCGCTGGCAGATAGAAAAATAAAGATCATCCCAACAATCACTACACCAGAAATAAAATTTGGTGCGTATAAAATCAATTGGATTCTTTTCTTCATTTTCTTATTCATTAATTGGTTTAAAGCTAAAGCTAAGATAATAGGCGGTAAAAATCCTAATATTAATCCATATGCACTTAGCTTTACTGTATTCCACAATAAAACACTAAAATTTGGCGAATGGATAAAACTTTCAAAGTGGCTCATTCCTACCCAAGCACTGCCCATAATTCCCTTCATTGGATTGTAATCTTTAAAGGCTAATAATGTCCCATACATCGGAAAATACTTAAATACCAATGTCAAAACTAATCCTGGAATCAATAAGATGTATAAACTCTTATTCTTTTTGATATAACTCCATTTGCTTTTCTTCTTTTTCCTTTCTATTTTTATTGCAGCCGTTTTTGCAATTGTTTCCTCCAAGTAAACCCCTCCTTATTTATTTTAGAAACGTTTCCAAAAATCTTTTATTAATAATTGGAAACGTTTCAAATAGGTAGTAAAAAATAAAAGCAGAAACTGCATTTATTTTTTGAAACGTTTCCAATCCTTTTTAAAAAAATAGTTTTTCTAAACTTTTATTGATTTAAAATTAACACAGTAAGCGTTTTCTGTCAATAATTATTTTGTAGTTTTTCCATCAATGTATTTTACTGGTAAAACAATACGTGATTCAACCGGTTCTTGCTTAATAATCTTCATTAAAGATTGTACGGAACAGATAGCCATTTCTTCAACTGGTTGTTGAATAGTAGAAACGATTAAAGGCCGATGCATTCCTAATTTTATGCCATCACATCCAATAACTTGAATATCTTCTGGAACTTTTTTTCCCATTTCAGCTAAAATGTCAATGACATCTAAAGCCATAAAATCGTTAATCGTAAAAATGCCATCAATTGCTGGGTGTTCTCTAATAAAAGCCATCACTTCTTTTTTTAATGCATGAACGGGTTCTGGCATTTCTAAACTGTAATTCTTAACGTTGCGTTTATCCGCTTCTTTTGAAAAATATTTCTGTCTGTTTCGAGTTTCATTCGGTATTTTAGAAAAACCACCTATATAAGCAAGCGTAGTACAGCCTTTTTCAATTAAATTTTCTACAGCAAGACGTCCTGCTGCTTCGTTATCAGCTGTTACGTAAACGACATCCTCTGTAAAATGGCGATCAATGCTAACAAACGGAAGATTAGCTGAAACATATTTGTCTAGATCACTATATGTTATTCCAATAATGCCATCCACTTTATTTTGCTGCACCATTTGGATATATTCTAATTCTTTTTCATAATTATCTTCTGAATTACAAAGCAACAACTTATAACCCCGATTTTCCAATTCTGCTTCTACATAATAAGCAAATTCAGAAAAAAACGGATGCCAAATAGTAGGTAAAATTAAAGCAACTGTATTGGTCTGATTCGTTTTTAAGCCGCGTGCATATTCATTTGGCTGGTAATTTAATTCTTTAATCGCATTTTCTACTTTTCTTCGTGTGCTTTCTTTCACAGCACCTTTATTATTAACAACTCTTGAAACTGTTCCCACTCCAACTTTTGCTAAAGCAGCAACATCTTTCATTGTTGGCGTTGACATTTTTCCACCTCTTTTCTTTTTGCATCTTTTCTCTATACTACAATCTCTTTCTGCTAAATACAATCTCTTTCAAAAAAATATGTTGATTAAAACAAACAAGAAAAGCGAACAAGCCCGCCTTGACCTCTGTAAAAATAGGGAGTACGACCCTGAATGAGCATACTGCGCAGTGGGAAGTAGTCATCTTTTTTACGAGAGGTCAGGGCTTGAACGCTAGACATTGAATGCAGAAAAACTTATAATACCCTACTCAATTAAATAACCACCTGCTCTTTTATGTTTCAGACTGGCTTGTGTGCTTTTTAAGATTCTGTATACAAAGCCGTATCAGCTTGTTTGTCATTTTCTCTTGCTTCGATCAGCAATTGTCTTTTTTCAACTATTTTGAAAAACGGCAGATAAATCAGATAAGAAATAAGAATCGTGAAAACAGACCAAATAGCAGCGGGTATATTGCCATTCGTCGCTAAGTAAGGCCCGATAACAGGCGGAATCGTCCATGGAACAAGAAAAACAATTTTTCCAATGATACCGGCTTTCATTAATAGGTAACTACTAGCTCCTAAAATCATAGGAGTAGCAATAAAAGGGATCATCATAATCGGATTCATTACAATGGGAAAACCAAAAATAACCGGTTCATTGATGCAAAAAATGGCTGAGGGAAAAGACATTTTTCCAAGCGATTTGTACATTTTACTTTTTGAACGCAACATAGCCAGCACTAAACCCATTGTGCCGCCAGATCCGCCAATACTCATAAACAATATCCAAAAACCATCCGCTACTTCATAGGGAATGGGCTGGCCATTTTGAAAGGCAGCTGTATTTGCAGCTAAATAACTTAAAAAAATCGGTGTAGCAATACCCGCTAAAACATTTGGTCCATGGATACCGCAACTCCATAAAAAACAGGCTAGTAAAGTATAGACCATCAAGCCTGGCAACGTACTTAAACCAAAGACGAGCGGTTGAAATACCAACTGCAGAATTTCGTTTAAATGAATTCCTAATAAAACGTGAAAAATCCAGACAAATACGATCACTGCCCCTGCCGGCAGCAGACTAGCAAAAGAACGGGCAACAGACGGCGGAACTCCTGACGGCATTTTAATCGTGATGTTTTTAACTGTAAAGAACCTATAAATAAATGTGGTAAAAATAGCGACTATAATGGCTGTAAACATTCCTGTAGCATCGAGTAATGCTGTATTGATCGCAAAGTCATCGGTCAGCGTCGCCAGTAAAAAAGCAATAGTGGTAATGATCGTATTCGATATCGGATCAACACCGAATTCCAGCGCCATATTATAGCCAATTCCAATAGCAGAAATCAATCCCAACAAGCCAAATGTAATGGCAACTGGAGCATTTAATTTTCCGGCAATCGGAGCAATAAAATCTGTCCAAGCTTTGATCGGCAAGTTGCCGATAATCAGAAAAAAACTGCCCACGATCGTAAAAGGAATCGTCAATGTTAAACCGTTCCGAATAGCTACTAAAATTTTGTTTTCTCCAACTTTCAAAAAAAATGGCAGTACATGTTTCTCTAATCCTGTCAGCATGTCATTTCCTCCTCATCCTCTTATAGTTACATATAGCTTCAGTTTACCTTACAGAACTCACTATTGGAAAACGATTTGTCTTGCGATTAAAAGGTTCTATTATTTTTAGTGTTGGTAAGAAGAATGAGTCTATTCCACAACTTGAAATTTTCGGAGGAATAGCGGCTCCTTGCAGCCATGTAAAGGATTCTTAAAAACGAAGCACTGTGGGCATGCGCCCAAGTGTATCATGTCTGTAAAACTGCTGAAGCAGCAACAGCCATGGCAAGGCTTGAAAGGCTGGAGACATGTAAGGCTCCAGTCGTTCCCATGGCTCTTGCAAGCAGACGCGTAAATTCCGGAGGAAATTTCATTATTAAGCATGACCAACACAATTCGATAAAGAACCGATTAAAATGAGAGAACCAAACAAAAACAGTCATTAGCCGTTTTGCTTGATTCTCTTTGTTGTATTTGTTTTACGGTTCTGTCTGCCTGCAGCAAGAGTCTTGCCATTCTTATTTTATCGATAAATGGCTTTGATGGGGTCCATTTTAGCTGCATTGATAGCCGGCATAATGCCGAAAAACAATCCAGTCAAAACAGAAACAGAAGTAGATAACAAAATCGTCTGCATCGTCAAAACAGGTTTCAGTTCCATAAAATTACCGATCAACACAGCAATTCCATAACCCGATACCAATCCTAATATCCCCCCAATAAACGTAATAAAAGCTGCTTCTAGAATAAATTGGAACAGAATATTCCGCGGCTTAGCTCCAATTGCACGTCGGATCCCGATTTCTCTCTTACGTTCAGTAACGGATACATACATGATGTTCATCACACCGATCCCGCCAACTAGCAGAGAAATAGCCGTGATAGCCATTAAAAAGCTCACAATTCCAGACATGTAACTTTCCATCTCTTGCTGCATTTCTTCATTTGAACGGTCTTCTTCAAAAATCCCTTCTTCATCAGGATAACTTTCAGTTAATGATTGAATGACTGCTTCAGTAACAGCGTACCGATCAGCCGTAGTCTCCATTTTAATTTTTAATGCATTAATCGGTTTGAATTTGGTCAGCTCATTATAAGAGGCTCTTGGTACATCGGAAGTCATCGCTGTCATATAATCATCGCCGCCTAATGAAATGCTCTCATAATCATACGGTTGTTTGATCCCAATCACTTGGTACATATAGCCGTTAATTGAAATAGCTTGACCAATCATCTCTTCCGGATCGTCTATCATCATGCCATAGTCAAAGACCTCATGCGATAAAACAATGACGTTCTGATTAGCGTCTGCCGTTGTAACATTGCGTCCGTATAAAAGCGTTTGGTCTTGGCTGTAAGGCGTCAACTGAAGAGAAGATTGCTGCCCAAAATATTCAAATTCTGCACTGATCATTTCTTCTGTGCTACCGCCCATTCCCAATCCTTCTCCATAATCAGGTAAAACAGAAGCGACTCCTGCTATTTTTTGAATTCGCTTCATATCGACTCGTGAAAATACAAAACTTGAATCTTCATAAATAGCTGTTTCGTCTGTCATCGGCATGGTGTAATTGATTTGGATGACATTCGCATTAGTGGAATCGGCTAACTCTACTGTTTGTTGTCGGATTCCTTCGCCTAAAGCAGCAATGGTTACCACTGAAGCTATCCCAATAATAATGCCCAACATCGTTAAAAAGACACGGAACTTATGAGCTTTCAAACTCAAAAATGTACTAATCAAAATATTGCGGATCATACTGTTGTCACCTCTTCTTCAAAAGCTCCATCTTTCATTCGAATAACACGTGTAGCATAAGCGGTCATATCTTCATCATGAGTGACCATCACAATGGTTTTGCCTTCTTGATTCAATTTTTTCAATGTTTCCATAATGGTTTTCCCGGTTTCACTATCCAACGCACCCGTTGGTTCATCAGCCATAATCAATAGCGGATCATTGATCAATGCACGTGCAATCGCGACACGCTGTTGTTGACCACCTGACAGTTCAGAGGTTTTCATTTTCAGTTTGTCTCCAATCCCGACTAGATCCAGAAAATGTTGGGCTTTTTCTTTTTTTTCTTTTGAATTGTTCATCCCTTTATATACCATCGGCAATTCAACATTTTGTTGCACATTTAAGGAATCGATCAAAAAGAATTGCTGGAAAACAAAGCCAAAAAATGCATTGCGGTACTCTGATTTTTGGTTTTCGTTCAATAACGAGACATCTTCTCCTCGGAATAAATAAGTTCCCGTACTGATTCGATCTAAGAAACCAATGATATTCATCAATGTTGTTTTTCCGCTGCCGGATTTCCCCATGATCATGACAAAATCGCCTTCATTAATTGTCAAATCCAAGCCTTTTAGGATATGTGATTCTTGTTTTCCTTGTTTAAAGGACTTATTGATTTCCTTTAAAACAATCAAGGGTTGAGGTGCTTGTGCTGATTTCATTTTTTCACCCCTACTCTTCTATAGTGATTGAATCCATCGCTTCTTGTTCCAGCGATTCAGATAACAATTGACCTTCTTCAATTTCAACTTGAGACGAAACAATGATTTGGTCTTCAGCTTCCAAACCACTTGTAACAACTGTATTTTCGCCTTCTTCTTCCCCTAATTGAATCACACGTCTAACCACTGTTCCAAAATCATTGACCAAAACATATGATTGGTCGTCTTCTTGATGAATCGCTATCGTTGGAATATTAACAGTCGCTTCACCAATGTTTATGATTGCTTGAACGTGGTAGCCGTTTCGAATGCCTTCTAATGTATCCAATGACAGTTTTACTGGATAGCTTGACATCATTGATTCTTGACCGCCATAGTTTTCCATACCATCTCCAGCTTCTGCTGGATTCAAATCAATAAAATTAACTTTACCCGTCACGGTATGGTTATTGGAAATGACTTTGATATCTGCCGTTTGCTTGGCTGCTAATTTCCCGACATCTTTTTCATTAACGGTTCCTGCTACATAAAAACTATCTGAGATTAATTTTAAAATAGGCGATTCCGCATCTTTAACTTCCGGTATGTATACTTTTCCGCTAAATGGCGCAACGATATCCTTGAAGCGCTGTTCTTTTAGCGACTCAATATTATTATATAATTCCGTGACTTCTGCATCCAAATCAGCTGTACTCATATCTATTTTTAATTCTTCCAATGTTTGAGTACGTTCTTCTTCTGGCAGTTTCTGCCAATTTTGAATGGCTAAGTCACGTTTATAAACGGCATTCGAGCGCTGTGTCTCCATTCTGGCTGCTTGATTTTTAAAATCATTCAGCTGAGCGGAAACTTCTGTATTTTCATAAGTATATAAAAGGGTTCCTTTCTCAACGGTTTCACCATTCTCGACTTGCAAGTCTCCCATCGTACCAAGAGATTCTTCTTTACGAAATTCCTGTGATTGCTCCGGTTTCACCGTTCCATTAACAAAGACTTGATCCATTCCCGGTACAACAAAATAGTCGATTCCATAAGGATCTGCTGCTTCCTCTGTCACTTCTTCATTTGAAAAAAATAACGACTTGGCAGCGACTCCGCCAATGACTACTACTAATAAAACACCCAAACCAATCCATAGTTTCTTTTTCATTTGTCTACTCCTTGCTTGTTTTATTTTTATACTTGCTTAGTTGCTTTCAGTTTTATTTTTAGAGGGCCTTTCTCTATATTTTTATCTTTTTTACAAATCGTTTCTTTACTTTACTCACACATAAATCCTTCACAAAAAACAAACGTTTTGCAAAATCTCCTGATTGCATCATACCTTATTTGGTATCGTTTTTCCAAGCTTATTTTTAAAAATTAATAACTATTATTAAGCAAAAAAATTGAGCAAATAACCTGACTAATAAGAAGGCTATTTGCTCATTTTTTAGAATAACAGTTTTAAAAAATTTTGTGTTTACTGTACTTGGAAATCACTTTTTCCTGTTGTCACGATATCATACGTTGCATTTAATGAACCTTCTACTAAATTCTCAACAGCCGTTTCTGTATAGAATGCAATATGCGGAGTATAGAAAATATCATCTCTGGCCATCAATGCATTGAAAATGTCATCATCGATTTCAGCACCTTTTAAGTCTTTGTTAACAAATGGATGCTCGTATTCATAAGTATCTAAAACTGCTCCAGCTAATTTTCCGTTTTCCAAAGCTTCAAGTAAATCTTCTGTATCCACGATCGTTCCTCTTGCTGTATTGATCAAATAAGCGCCGTCTTTCATTTGTGCAAACAATTCTTTATTGAATAAATGGTAGTTGTCTTCTGTTGCCGGCATATGGATAGAAATCAAATCGGCTTCTTGTACTAACTCTTCAAGCGTATCTTTATAGGTTAAAAATTTACGTGCTTCATCATTTTGATACAAATCAAATCCTATAATTTCTGCACCGAATCCGGCAAATAATTCACCGGTAATACGTCCAATCCGGCCAGTTCCAACGATCCCGATTTTCATTGACCGAACTTCTCTGCTTAAAATGGCTTTATTCCAGCTGAAGTTGTGGTTTTCTACATTTTTTTTAATCAAATCTAGATGGCGAATCATATTTAATGAAGCTGTTACTGCAAATTCGGCAATAGCATTAGGTGAATAGGCTGGAACATTTGTAATCGTCAATCCATTTTCTTGTGCTGCTTTTAAATCAAACATATCGTAACCGGCAGAACGAGTAGCCAATTGTTTGATACCCATCTCAGCTAAAGCAGGATACAATTCTTCATCTAATTTTCCTGTTTGTTGGATCAAAACGCCGTCATTGCCTCGTACTTTTTCCAGTGTATCCATTGTTAAAATATCAGTTGTGGTTTCAACATTCACACCAGATTTTTTGCTCCAGACCATTGCTGCGTCTTTTTCATCTTCACGAGTTCCAAACATAATTAAGTTCATTTATAATTCCTCCTAAATTTTATCTACTGATTATTTTTTTATTTAGCTGCAACAAATTTGAACGCTTCGTTTTCATATAATTTAATCAATTTCGTACATACAAAGTCTACTACAAAAGCACCAACAAATGGAATAATAAAGAAGGCTAATAGAGCAATTCCCATATTACCAACAGCGTTACCTTCCATAAACTTCATTGCATTGATGGGTCCGACCAATCCTGAGAAGCCAAATCCTGCTGAAAAAGGTGTGCCTTGAATATTAAACAGTGCTGCAAAAATTCCGCTGATTGCTGCATTGACTGCAAGCGGGATACCGATAACTGGATATTTGATCAAGTTGGGCATCATCATTTTCATTGCTCCTAGACCAACTGAAGAAGTTACTCCGATACTGTTCACTTTCATTGATCCGATAACCAAGCTTGCAGCTGCTGCACAAATCCCAATGTTTGCTGCTCCCGAAGCCAGTCCTGACAAACCGATTGCAGTAGCAATTGCCACAGTTGAGATTGGAGAGATAATAAGAATAGAGAATGAAACAGCAATCAAAACACTCATTAAGACAGGTTGTAATTCAGTAAAGCTGTTGATCAATGTTCCAATACTAGAAGTGATTAATTTCACATAAGGGAGTGTGAACGAACCAACTGCACCCGCACCGGCGCCTGCAATGATTGGTAGCAGCAAAATGGTCATCGAACCAAGTTTGTTTCCAAGTGCCATAACTAGCAGAACCGCAATGGATGCTGTGATCATAGTATTGATCAAGTCACCGATACCGACCAGCATGAAAGCTCCGTCAGTGATCACGTATGCTCCTGATCCAACAAATGCTGCAGCTCCGACAATGATCGTTTGCATTGGATTTAACTTGAATTGCATAGCGATCAGCACACCTACAATAATGGGAACGGAATACTGAAACCCTTGAACGACTTGCAATAAGGAAATAAAGATGTCCATTTTTGTGCCTAAATATTTAAATAATTCTCCTAAAATAGCATTCGGAATCAACCCAACCACAATCCCGGTTGCGGTCCCTGCTAAAACCCGATTTAAAAATACTTTACCTGTTAATTTCGTTTCTTTTTCTGACATGATGTTTCCTCCTTGATATATATTTCACAAAATGAGATAAAAATATAATGCATGATAATAATAGCATTGAGCTAGATTAACAATTAAACAATTGTTAACTTTTAATTAGTGAACGGCTCCTTTCTTAATCTTTTTTGTTTTGTGAAGTTATTCACCATTACATCTATAGTATCTATGATTTTCAATTAAAAGTCAAGCACAATTTTCTAACTTTTTACATTGAATATTTTATGAAAACGATTAAAAACGCTATTTAATAAGATTTATCCTGATATATTTTTTTATTAATTTCATTTTTTCATTCTTGTGAATAGTTTTATATGGTATTTTTTTAATCAGAAATGTTCTTTATGCCTTTAAGAAAATCTTTTTCGTGATTTTCCTATTCTTTTGTTTGATAGCCCCCTTCTACCTAATACTTCTTATTTGTTTTCTACTTCTTTTGTCTGCTAGTCATTCACTGTAGAAAAAACTTATTAACCCAACACAATAATAAAGCAGCCTGCTTTTCTATCAGCAGGCTGCTTTACTTCTCTGTTATTTTTCAACATCATAATCCTGTAGGACACAACCGGTATCTTTATCGGCTGTTTTTTTGAACATTTAAAACTAATCCAATACAACAAGATAAAACAATCATACTTGAACCGCCGTAACTGATAAAAGGTAAGGTTACTCCGCTAATCGGCAACCAGCCTACTACACCGCCAATATTGATGACACTTTGAATCAGCAGCAACGTCCCAACACCGATACAGATCAATGAACTAAAGGTGTCTTTGCTTTTGATGCCGACGTATAAAATACGGATAATTAAAAAAAATAATAAACTTAATAGGAAAAAGACACCAGCCAATCCCAGTTCCTCACCAATAATGGCTAGGATAAAGTCTGTATGCGGTTCAGGCAAATAACCGGTTTTTTGTACACTTCGGCCTAAACCAACACCTAAAACGCCCCCTCTGCTTAACGCATAATAAGAGTTGACTAGCTGCATCCCTGCTCCTTCAGCTAAAGTGAATGGCGACCAAAAAGCTTCGAATCGTTCTAACCGATACTCTGATATGCCCGGCATCTTGTCTCTAAACAAGTAAATCGCCCTGATGTATATTCCTAAGAGCCCCGAGAAAGCTGCGGTACTAGCGAAGCCTACTCTAAACGGCATACCACTTGAAAAAACTTGGATCGTCATAACCACTCCAATGATAACCAAACTGCCTGCATCTGGCTGCAGTAAAACCAGTACAGCAACTAAAAATAAGACTGCAAAAGGCGGCCACACGGCTTGAGTCCAGTTTTTCTCAATCGCATATTGTTTTCTGGAGAGAATATAGGCTGTATACCATAATAAAATAAATTTCGTCACTTCTACCGGCTGGATGTTAAAAACACCTAATGAAATCCAACGACTAGCACCATTGACTTTTTTAGCAAACAGCACAACAACTAGTAAAAAAAACATCACGCCTAAAGCATAAGCTAAAATTTTTTTATTTTTTAACAGCCATGTTTTTAAAAAATAAAAAAAGAGTAATCCTGCTAACCCCATTGTTATATAAATCAACTGGTTTCTAAAATAAGTAGCGCTATTTTGTGTATTGGTCAGTGCGACAAAACTACTGGAACTGTAAACCATTAATACACCTAAAAACAACAGGGTAATGTACGGAACGATAATATAATAATCTAGTTTCTTCATTTTTGCTGGTTCAACTTCCTTCTTTCTGTTTTAGTTTTTAGACTTTTTAAGCAAAGAATATATTTTGGAATGAATCACACTAATTGTTTACTCTTTTGTATCAGAACCAAGAGCCCACCGGTAAATAGCGTGTGCTACTCCATCTTCTTCATTTGTTTTGGTCTCATATTTGGCAGCTTTTTTAATTTCTTCAGTCGCATTCCCCATTGCGACACTTTCACCGGCTGCTTCAATCATATCGATATCGTTGGCACCATCACCAATTGCCATGATCTCTTCTTTTGCAAAGCCGAGTTTTTTAGCTAAGCCAAGCAACGCAGCTCCTTTATTGGCTTGTTTAGGCAATACTTCAAATACATACGACAAACTTCTGATTGGATAATAGTCCTGATAAATAAATTCAGTAACTTGTGGAACAAATTCATCTAAAACTTCTGAATCTGCTACAAACACTGCTTTATAAATCGTCATGTCATCTGGAATGTCTTTTGCCGGCAAGTAATTCAATTCCATTCCTAATAAATCTGCATCATATTGTAAAATTTCAGTTTGCTTTCCTGTATAGTAGTAATCTTTCTCGTTGAAGTATGAAAAACTTATTTCCAAATCCTTTCGTCTTAATCCTTCTAAATTTGCTACATCTTCATGAGATAAAGTATGGCTATAGACAATTTCTTGAGTGTTGGTTTTTTGAACCAGCGTTCCATTTAATGAAATAACATAATCTTCTTCTTGAGACAATTCCAATTCTTCTAGGTAAGGATAGATAGCTTTCAACGGTCTTCCAGTACATAAAACAATTTTTATACCAGCTTCAATCGCTTCTTGTAAAGCCGTTTTCACTTTTTCAGTTATAAGATGAGATTCATTTAACAATGTTCCATCCATATCAATCGCAATCAATTTAATCATTCTTATCTTCCCCTTTAATTTCATTCTAGTCACTACTTAATGTACCATACAAATACTAAATTAAAAGAGAGCAAAATTCCCTTCTTTAATCATTGATAAAAAAACTTAGATGGGTTCAACTGCTCTTTGTCCTTAAATTAAATTAGAATTGATCAACTCAAACTTGTTGCGTGCCTTAATAAAGATACAGTAGCGGTTTTAAGTCACGATAAATGTCTTTGCGTGACCTAACGATTAGAAATACTTGCCTTTAAGTCACGATAACCCTTTTTGCGTGCCCTAACGATTGGAATTCTTTATCTTTAAGTCACGATAAACCAATTATTGAGAGATCTTTTAAAATAATGTGTTTTTCGGTATCCACCGAAAAGGTCTAATCGGAACGGTTAAAGAAAATTGGACCAATTTATTTATAAAAAAATGATTGAGCTGTTTTAATGCAGCACAAATGAATTTCATCCTACTCAACTGCTTCTCTTTTAATTTATTTTTTTCGAAACTCAATCCTTGTGCTTCTTACAATCCCACTTGTTCTTTAAATTCTTTCATATAAGAACGGCTAACAGGAATCTTCAACTGATTGTTCAATGTGACTTGATAGGTGTGGTTAAACCAAGGCTGGATCTCCTCAATCGCATTTATGTTGATCAAATAAGAACGGTGCACTCGTAAAAAAGTAGGAAAACTGATTTTTTTCTCAATCGCACTCAATGGTTCATTGATCGGGTATTCGCGTTTTTTAGTATAAATCGTTGTCTCACCGTTTTCGACTCCTACTGCTATGATCTCTTCAGTCTTTACTAAAAAAATCCGATCCTCTAACTGAACGGGGATAGCATTTAACGGCTCTTGCGGAAATTCATGGAGCAGTTGGTTCTCTTTTTGATGCATTTTGTAGGCTTTCGTAACGGCCTGCTGAATACGCTTTTGTTCAAAAGGTTTTAAGACATAATCTTTCGCATTTAATTCAAATGCTTTGACTGCGTAGTCATCGTAAGCAGTGGCAAAAATGATCAGCGGTGGATTTTTTAAATGATTGAGTTTATCAGCTAATGTTAGGCCGCTTTCATTAGTTAAATGAATATCAAGAAAAATCAAATCTACCGATTTTTGCAGCATTTGTTCCAATGCTTCTTCAATCGAGTCTGCTTCCCTCACTGAAGTTATTTCTTCGCATTGTTCTAATAAATAAGCCAGTTCATTTCGAGCTAAAGGCTCATCATCAACGATCAATGTATGCATGTGCTTTTCCTTCCTCCTTTTCCCGGTATGGAACAGTACATAAAACTGCGGTTCCTTGAGCAGATGTTTCAAAATGCAACTTCCCATTTTCTCCGAATAAACTGATTAGCCGCTTGTTTAAATTTTCAAGCGCTGACCCTGTGCCTTTTTCAGATAAAACAGCTTCTTTGCCTAACTTGATCAAGCGTTCCGTTTCTATTCCCAGTCCATTATCTTTTACGCTGACTCGCACTCCTTCTTCCTGCTTAGTAACCTCAACCCAAATTTGGTTGCCCATTTTACGGCTTCCAAAAGCATGTTTAAAGGCATTTTCCACTAAAATTTGCACCAAAAAAGGCGGCACTAAAACTTCTGAAAGTCCTTCTGCTACTTCTATGTTGACCTGATAGCGGTCTGGAAAACGAGCTTGTTCTAAAGACAAATAGGCTTCTACTTGTTCTAGTTCTTTTGACAACGGAATCAAATTGGTCCTCGCTCCCTGCAAATTAGAACGGAAAAAGTGACTTAATTGAATCAACAGACTGCGAGATTTTTCACTATCAACTCGAATCAAAGCAGAAATCGTATTGATGGCATTAAAAAAGAAATGCGGATTCACTTGAGCTTGCAGCGATTTGATTTCAGCATCTTGTAATAGTTTTCCTTGCAACTCCATTTCACCTAATTCGATTTGACTGGAAAAAATGTTGCCCAAGCCTTCCGCTAATTGGCGTTCGACAAAAGTCAATTTTGTCGCATCTGTAAAATACATTTTCAAGATTCCAACTGTCGTACCTTTCGATTTCAAGGGAATCACGATTGCTGCTTCTAGCGGACAACCGGCATGATGGCAGCCGATTTCCTCATGTGAATGAGCTTCTTTAATTTTCCCGCTTTGCAATACTTCTTTTGATAAACTCGTCAAAATTCCATTAGAAGGAATATGATGATCGCTGGCTGCACCAACATGAGCTAAAATTCTTTCTTGATCGGTGATGCTGACGGCGGAGACTTTAATGAATCGCTTAATGATCTTAGCTGCTTCTGTACACGATTGTTCGTTCATCCCTGCCCGAAAGTAAGGCAGTGTTTCGTTGGCCAGATGCAAAACATCATGAGTTTGCACTGCTTTGGTTTGTTCTTCCTGACGCAAAGTTGCAATAATAATCGATAAGAAAATTGCTGTTCCTAGACTATTTATCAAAATCATCGGCAATGAAATAAAACTGACCAATTTGATCGATTCTTGAAGATCTCCGCTAAAAATCAAGATACATACCATTTGGATTCCTTCAGCCAACGCACCAATAAGCATGCCTTCAGAAACAGTCGGGTAACTGTTCTTTTTCATTGTCCTCCCTCCATAAATCCCGGTAAACAATCCGATTAAGATAGAAGAAATCACGTAAATAAAAGCCGCTTCTCCGCCTTGAAAATAGCGAACGATTCCAGAAATAATCCCGACACTCACACCAACAGCGGGACCACCGATCAATCCTGAAACACCGATAGTCAACACACGTGTATTGGCTAGTGAAGAATTAGCAGCTAAAGTAGTAAATAGTTGATCTGATATAATTTGGTCACGGCCGATCTCAACTCCGGTAAAATTAGAGATCGTAGCAAAGATACTAAATACAACAATCAATTGAAGTTTTGTCGCTAATTGTTTCCGTTCCGTTAACATATTTTTAAAGTATTGAATATTCATTAGCATATAGGCCACGATAATGATTAAGCCGACTCGCTCGATCATTAGAATAAATAAATTCAACATATCTGTCTTCCCACCTCCATTATGGCTACCTCTAGTTTACATCAAAACACTTAGAAACTTAAAATGATTTTAACAGCTTGATAGTTTCATTAATATTCCTCTATAACAATAATTATAAAATAAACAAAAAATATGCACCCTGTCTTAGGTATGGAGCCAAAAAAACTCCGTAAGTCGAATTCGAAAATTCAATCTACGAAGTTTTAAGACGTGTTATGTTAATTACGACTACTATTTAGTCAGTAGTTAGTTTTTTATTTAACTATATTATAGTAAATTCTTGAAGTGATGCGGTAAATCAACCAATAAATTAGACTAAATGCTACGATAACACCAAGAATCGATAAAACCAATAATTTTTGGTTGGTGATTCCAAAGATGACCAGCATTTTTTGAATGATTGGGTAAGCAAAAGCGATATGGATAACCGCAATAATGATTGGCAAGAAAAACATCCAAACAATTTGCAAACGAGTAGAATCTTTGATCATCTTCTTATCCAATCCGACTTTTTGCATGATTTGAAATTTTTCACGGTCGTCATACCCTTCGGAAACCTGTTTGAAGTACGTGATCAAAACAGTCCCAATGGTAAACAACAGACCTAAGAAGACACCTAGGAATAGGAACCCGCCGTTCATACCATACCATTCATCCCGATTCATTTCTTTGGATTCATAACTCATTGAAGGTGTGTCGTTAAATACTGCTTTTAAATCAGCAGCATATGCCGCTTTCTCTGCTGGACTGCCTGTCGTGTTCCAATTGATTGTTCCAGAAAGACCCCCTATAAAAGTATCTGGGTTTTGCTGCATATAATCTTGAGTCACCGTTTCAATTTCTGAAATATTTGGCAAGACCAGCACCAAAATTTCTAACAACTCACCTTGACTTTCGATATCTCCTGGAACAACTGCCATTTTCTGCAGCTGATACGTTTGTTCCCCTAACGAAAGTGTTTGTCCTTTCAAAGTATCTTTTGAATGATAATACAACGCTTCATTCTCTCCTAATTCAATCGTTTCATCCGTCCATTGATTGTAATCTTCCAATGGAAGGATAATGACAGATACTATTGAAGTAAAGTCAGTGAGTGAGGTACTCTCTGGTATCACAAATTTATTCTTTTCAAGCATTCCAAGAAGCGTTTGGTATCTGTAGCTTTCCAGCTGATCAATTTTTAAATCAGCTGCTGCAGTCTGCTCATCAATAGTTGTTTTGATTTGTTCCATCTCAGGCAGCTGACTATTTCCTGCCGATTCTTCTTGTTCTCCGCCATAGATCGTTACCGCGTTCTCAAATGGGAAACGGTTATCCAAGGTCTCTTCTGTACCGACAAACATCGCAACGGTTGTCGACAAAGCCACAATGACCATGGTAGCCAGAATACAAATATTGGCTAATCCGACGGCGTTTTGTTTCATGCGGTACAGCATTCCAGATATGGAAATAAATGGACCGGGACGGTAATACAAGTTCTTATTTTTCTTTAAAGCCTTAAGAATAAAAATAGAGCCAGAAATAAAGAACAAATAGGTACCGACAATGACTAATAAAACTGCGATAAAGAAATATTGCAGCGCATCAAGCGGATTTTCAATCGTTAAGGAAATCCAATAGCCGCCTGCAAGCAAACCGACGGAAAGAAGAAACAAGATAATCGATCCTTTTGGCTCTTTCTCCCCTTCTTTACGACCTTTCAATAATTTGATTGGATTAGAAAAAGTGACTTGGCTGATATTGTAAAGCAGACCGACCAAGAAAATCCCAGCAAATAAAGCAACCGTCAGCAAAGCTTTGTCTACGGAAGCCGTATACTTCATTGGTTCTGGCAAATTGAGTAGGTAATTCAAAGACATGAAAAATAATTTCCCGAATACTTGTCCAGTGATTAAGCCAGCCACAATACTAAAGAAACTCGTCAACACCATTTCCAATAACAATACTTTCGCCACGTGTTTTTTTCCTAAGCCTAATATACCGTAAAGCCCAATTTCTTTTTTTCGGCGTTTGATCAAAAAACTGTTGGTATACAGAATAAAGATAAATGAAAAGATTCCGACCACAACGGCTCCAAAACCAAATAACATAGGTAATGTACTTGAACGTCCTTGAACAAACTCATTGGTCAATAACGAGACCATCAAAAAGAACATGGCCACTGTCATAATAGAAGAAAGCACATAAGGTAAATACGTTTGCTTGTTAGAACGAATATTCCGCACGGCTAATTTGGCGAAAAATTTAGTGTTCATACTGCTCACCTCGGCTAGATAACACTCTCATAGATTGAGCGATTTGATCCATAAATTCTTCTGCTGTTTGATCGCCACGATAAATTTCATGGTAAACAGCTCCGTCTCGGATAAACAAGACTCGGTTCGAGTAGCTGGCTGCCCGCGCACTATGCGTGACCATCATGATCGTTTGTCCTGATTCGTTGATCCGTTCAAATGTTTCTAACAAATTTTGTGAAGCTCGTGAATCCAGTGCTCCAGTCGGCTCATCTGCCAAAATGATTTTAGGGTTGGTGATCAAAGCTCTAGAAACAGCCACCCGTTGTTTTTGCCCGCCAGAGACTTCATAGGGATAATTGTCCAAATAAGCTTCTATGCCTAAGTTTTTAACAATCGGTTGAATCCGGCTTTCCATTTCAGCGACCGGTGTATTGGATAAAACTAATGGCAATAAAATGTTGTCGCGAATGGTAAAGTTATCCAATAGATTAAAATCTTGAAAAACAAAACCCAGTGTGTTCCGACGAAAAGCAGAGATTTCGCGGTCTTTGATTTTAGATAAAGGTTTACCGTCTAAATATACTTCTCCGCTGCTGGCACTGTCCAATGTTGACAAGATATTCAGTAAGGTTGTTTTACCCGACCCAGATTCTCCCATAATGGAAACAAACTCGCCATTTTCAACTGAAAAGTTTACATTTGTCAGTGCTTCTGTTTGTTGACTCGAAAAACGAGCGGTATAAACTTTTTTTACATTTTTAACTTCTAATAAAGGCATATGCTACCTCCTCCTTTTCTTCTCTTACATCTTATGATAAATAATGTTTCATTGCATTTACCTATTCTTACAAAACAGAAAAACAACCTTACAGTTTTGTAAGGCTGCTTGTTTTCAATCAAATAGCTCTAATTCTTTTCGGGCTAAATGGATAAACACTTTTGTCCCTTCCCCCAGCACAGATTCGATCGTCAGCTGATGACCCAATCGATTAACGATTTTTTGACTCAAGAAAAGACCCAGTCCAGTTGATTTTTCATGAAGCCGACCGTTTAATCCGGAATAACCTTTTTCAAAAATCCTTGGCAAGTCTTCAGCTCGGATGCCCATGCCGTTGTCTTCAATCACTAATGTTTCTGATCTCTCAGGATCCATATAAATCTTGATTGTCCCACCGACCGTATATTTCAGGCTATTGGACAAAATTTGTTCCAACAAGATTTGAAGCCATTTGCCATCGGTCAAAATCGACTCTTGAATTTCTTCATACTCTAATGAAATATGGTTATATATAAAGAGAATCGAATATTTCTTGATGATTTTCTTAATAACACCATCGAGTTCGATTTCAGCGAAATCGAGATCCGTACCGCTTTCTTCAATTTTTAAATAGTTCAAAGCCATATGAGTGTAATCTTCCAGACGCAGCAACTCCTGATTCACTTGCTTGGTCAGTGGTTGTTTGGGCTGGCTTTGCATCAATAAGCTGATAGCAGCAATCGGTGTTTTGATTTGATGCAGCCAAAGAGTGAAATATTCCAGTTGTTCGCTATTTTTTTCACCGAAGTGCTGTTCCTTTTCACGCAACTGACTGACTAAAGCAAGGATTTTTTCATGATACCATTCATCTGCCGGATCTACACTCTTAGGCAAGTAATTTTCCAGTTCTACATTGTCTTGCTGGATATCTTGCAGCATGTCGTATCTTTTAGCATAGCGATAAAATTGCGCCAACAAATAAAGAAAAAATAAAAACGCCGTCAGTTCAATCGTATAAAATAACAAATCTAATGGCAGTTTACCTAATAAATAAACGGCACTAAAAAACAAGAGCATGCCGATATACAAGAAAAATTGAGGCCGCATAGCTTTAAAAAAAGAAACGAGGAGGTGTTTATTTAGTGATTTAATGAGAATCGTCTCCTTTACTCAATCCATAGCCCCACCCTTTTTTCGTTAAAATAAACTCTTTTAACCCGATAGCGGTGAGCTTTTTACGTAAACGAGTGATATTGACAGCTAACGTATTATCATCGATAAAAGACTCATCTTCCCATAATTTAACCATGATGTCTTCTCTTGATACGAAGTCGCCTTTGCTTAAAAATAACAGTTCCATGATCTTTAATTCATTTCGTGTCAGCTCTATTTCTTGTTCTTGGTATTGGAGCTTCGATTCGCCTAATTTTAAAATCACTTGATGGTACGTTAAAAAATTTTCTGCTTCATTGAAATCATACGTCCTTCGCAAAAGCGCTTGTACTTTTGCAACAGCGACCGTCAAATCAAACGGCTTGCTGATAAAGTCGTCTGCTCCCATTTGGATGGCCATTACAATATCCATGTTCTCGTTCCGTGAAGAAATGAAAATAATCGGAACTTGAGAAAACTTGCGGATCTCCTGACACCAATAATACCCGTTGAAATAAGGCAGCCGAATATCCATCAATACCAGCTGAGGTGCTGCAGCCGTAAATTCTTCAATAATCGTATTAAAATTAGTCACCACTACTGCTTCATATTGCCAACGCTCTAGTTCTTCGCGCAATACATGAGCAATCGTCAAGTCATCCTCAACAATCATGATTTTAAACATGGTATCCCTTCCTAACTGTTCTTATCATTTTAGTTGTTATCTCCAGTTTACCTGATAATCATTCCTAAAAACAGCAACAAATGTTACCTAGAATGGAGAAGTTATCAAAAAGATTGATATCCCCGCATAATGGAGAAAATAAATGTATTTTAACGGATCGCACTTTTTATGATCCTTTCTGCTTTTGATGCTTTAGTTGAATAAACGTTTCGTATTTGCTTTAGTTAGAATCGGTTTGCGGTGCACAGCTTGAAATATCTGCAACTTGTCAGCTGGAAAATCGTGCTTTTTTACTCAGGCGATTTGCCAGTATCACGAGTAGGAAAAGTATTTTTCTTTATCTAAATTTATGGTATGGTTACGTTGAATCACGTGAATTCGTCCTTATTTATTGAGAGTGTGGTCACTTCAATATAGCATGAAATTCAGGCGGCTTTTTTTATTCAAAGCTGGCTAATTGTATTACAAAAGTCGTTTCTTTTCTAAGAAAAACATACATAAAACCAACAGAATAACTTTTGATCCATCTCAAAAAAATAATTCACCTCATCCTCTTAAGGACACTGTTCTATTCTTTGGGCTGTTTACTTTGTTATTTACTACATACGTGGAGGGATTATTTATGCGTGATATCTTGGAAAAATATGAACAAAGAAAACTTGTATTGGTTGAAACACTTTATTTTTATGTGTTCAAAATATACCGACAGAACCAAACTTAAGGAAAATCAAGCGAGCAATTGATGAAATAAGAAAAGTAGGACCAACTGTTTCGAAGCTGAAAAAAGCAACTTAAAAAGAAAAGGAGACCAATGATGTTACCAATTTTAGAAATTAAAAATCTCAAGAAATCGTTTGGTTCAAATGAAGTGTTAAGAGGTGTTGATTTTGCCGTTTATCCTGGTGAAATCATAGGGTATATCGGTACAAATGGTGCCGGAAAAAGTACTACAGTCAAGATGATTTTAGGTTTACTGAAACCTGACGCCGGAGAAATTACGATTTTTGGAAGTCCATTAATTAAAAATGAGACAGCTTATAAAAATCGAATTGGATATGTACCGGAAAATGCTGATTTGTATGAGACGCTGACAGCGGAAGAATACTTTTTATTTGTTGGTCAACTATATGGGTTAAGCGAATCCCATATTCAGCAAAGAAGTTTCGCCATGATGACTGCCATGAAGATTGAATCAGCTTTTCGGACCAGACTTTCATCTTTTTCCAAAGGGATGCGCCAAAAAGTATTGATCATCTCCAGTTTATTACATAATCCTGATATTCTTTTTTGGGATGAACCGCTGAACGGACTAGATGCCAATAGCGTACTCGTTATCAAAGAGATATTAACTCAATTAAAAATGGAAGGAAAAACGATCTTTTACTCATCACATATTATGGATACAGTTGAAAAACTTAGTGATCGTATTTTAATTCTTAACAACGGACAAATCGTTGCAGACGGTCCTTTTAATGAGATTCAACATGAAGCAGAAGGAACTTTAGAAGACTTATTTAACGAGCTGACCGGATTTGATGAACAACAGCAACTCGCTCAAGACTTTGTGCATGCCATGAAGGGAGAAGATCCCGATGCTTAAGCCGCTTCCTTTAAAAGAGCCGATCTATTTAAAAGCATTGGATCTCTTTTCTTCTCTTTATGAAAAAAATGGAGTAGATTATGATCAATTGCGGTTAATTGTGAAAACCAAAATCATGATGGATGGACGTGAACCTAATCCCATCATGCAAAGTAAAAAAGATACAACAGAGAAAAATTCTTTCTTTTCTTCTTTGATCTTATATTTTATTATCAGTATATTTATGATTGCTATTTTATTTTTCGGCGACAGTTTGATTGTACAGTATACCTTCTTTTTTAGTTACTTGTTTATTATGTTGCTATCTACGATGATTGCCAGTTTTTCTTCTATTTTGCTTGATACGAAAGATCAAATTTTAATTGGTACAAAGCCGGTGACAGGACAAACACTCAGCGCAGCTAAAGCTACCCATGTTTTTGTTTACCTGTTCTCTTTGACTTTAGCGTTAGGCGGTCCAGTGACGCTCGCCACTTACTTTGTTCATGGCCTGATTGCTGGTTTGCTTGTCACCTTGTTGACTGTTATTTTCAGTTTTTGGACGTTGTTGTTTACCTTAGTCATCTACGCCGCTATTCTGAAACGGTTCAATGGGGAAAAATTAAGAAACATCATCGCTTACAGTCAAATCGGCTTATCTATCTTTACTGTTTTAGGCTATCAATTAGTTGGACGGCTATTTGATATCTTTGATGTCTCCATTATATATCAACCAAAAATCTGGCATATTCCATTATTTCCATTGTGGTTCGCCGCTCCGCTTGGTTTGCTTCAAGAAGGTGCGAATAGATATTATGTCTTGTATACTTTACTGTTTGTGGTCGTAACAATTCTGTTCTTTTTCTATTACAAAAAGAACAGCTCTCAATTGGAACAAAACATTCAAAAGTTGACGGATCAAAATGAATCCATTGAAGAGCACAACCGTTGGATGAATCGAACAAAGAATGTTCTTTGTCTCAATCAGGCAGAACGGCCTTATTATCAATTTACATGGAAAATCATTCAAAACGAACGCGAATTCAAAACCAGAATTTATCCGTCATTAGCTATTTCTTTTATCCTTCCGTTGATTTTTGTTTTTAACAGCTTCAGTGACGGCATGACGCTTAATGATATTCGAAGCAACAGTTTTCCTTATTCTGTTTACATCACACTATTCATGGTTCCGCAATTAGCCGGTTCATTGAAGTATTCATCTTCTTATAAAGGAGCTTGGATTTTTCAAATGAGTCCGCGCAGCAATGACGGTCTCTTCATAAGAGCTGCTGGAAAATCCGTCTGGATGAGACTGCTGGTACCTTTCTATGTAGTACTAGGAAGTTTATTATTATTCTTGTTCGGCTGGGATGACCTTTCTGTGATCCTCAACGGCTTCTTAGCCACGACGATCGTTTTTTTTGGATACCTGAATACAACAATGACTACTTTTCTTTTTTCACAAAAGTTCACTGCTGCAGACAGCACGAATGATTTTGTGATGATCATCCTTTTATTTATTACAGCTGGTTTGTTCGGATTAATCAACTTTTGGGTCTCCTCTTTTAACCCCATTGGCAGCTGGTTGATGACACTCATCTTAGCTGTCATAGCGTTTTACTATTTATTTAAAGCACATAAAAAAAGGCCATTCAATCAAGCGTAATACAATATAATCCTAGAATTTTTTCTATATAAAAAACGATAAGAAGCTAAGTTATGATCCTTAGCGTTTCTTATCGTTTTTTGTGTCTCTTTTACTCAGCTATCACTTTAAAATTATCATTTGTTTCAGCTTTGATAATCGGATGCTCAGCCAAATAATCTGCTATCAGTTCTGTCATGTCTTTTTGTACTTCGCGAATGATTTTATCAGCTGTATACATGGCATAGTTTCCACCGCCAACAGCTCGATATTGATTCGCTGTTACTTCAAACCAGTCAGCTGCATGAACAGGTTCTCCTTTATACAGCAACGTTGTGATTCGCTTTCCAATCGGCTGTTTCACGTTGATCGTATACTCAATGCCTTCATACATATCATAGTTGTAGTATTGCGGTTTAGGCTCAACAAACTGCGGATTGATTCCAATCGTGCCATCTGCTTCTGCTTGGAAAAAGGCAGCCGATTGTTCTAAAGCTGCTTTTAGGTCTTCGCCTGAAATGCGAAGAACAGCTAGCGTATTCGGGTAAATATAATTGGTCACTACATCACGCATGGTAATAATGGAGCCGAATCCTTTTCCTTCATTGTTAAATAAAGCTGTTCCAGAAATATCCGTTCCGGTTGCTGTCATTTGTACTTTTTGAATAAATTCCACATAAGGATGCTCCTTCAAACGAGCTTGATTTGCATCTTGAATCGTCATATCGCCTTCAACTTTGCCCAATGGCTGATCCAACCACTCCTCAACTTCTTCAGACAATTCTGTTAAAGAAGCCAATACGTTTGCATCCGGGACAGCCTTACCTGTTTCCACCAATTGTGCTTCATTAGCCGTTACTTCATATTTTCCTTGAGCATTCTGTTCAAGGTTTAATGTGATTTCACCGACGTATTCTCCGCGATAGCCTGGTTGAATAACCGGAATGCCGTTTAGTGTAGTAGCGATCACGCGGTGTTGGTGTCCTGTGATCAATGCATCGATACCTGCCACTTGTGTTGCTAATTGGTAGCCTTCATTTTCACCAGTTAAAGCTTCGGTTGGTTCCCCGGTCGTCAGTTCTTTTTCGAATCCGCCATGGTAACTGACCACCACTACGTCTGCCAACTCTCTTAACTTTGGCACATACTCTTTGGCTGTATCGACAATACTCTTAAACGTCAACCCTTGAATATGGTTTGGGTGCTCCCAGTTCGGAATGTATTGAGTCGTCAATCCTAAAACAGCGATTTTAATTCCATCTTTTTCAAAAATTTCGTACGCTTTGCCAAAAGCCGGCTTGCCTTCTTCATTCACGATATTGGCTGCCAAGATAGGATGATTAGTGGCAGAGATGGCTTGTTGCAAGTAATCTTTCCCATAGTTAAATTCATGGTTTCCTAATACTCCCGCATCATAATCGATCAAATTTAGTACGTTTATTAATTCAGCAGGGTTATTTGTTTTTCTGCGTCTGGCAATATAGTAACTTAACGGCGATCCTTGAATAAAGTCGCCATTTTCAATAGTTAATACTGGTCCATCTGCTGCTGCTTTTTTTTCTTTAATAATGGTCGCAGCTTTTGCTGAGCCAAAAGGCATATCTTGGTCTTTCGCTCCAAAGTTACTTGGCTTAATATAGCCGTGCATATCACTTGTCGCTAAAATCGTTAGTTTCATTTTTGTCCATCCCTTTCACAAATTCATTTTTAATGTAAAAAAAGCCAAACAAGAAAATGCACTTCTTATTTAGCCTTATTGTAGATGTCTAGCAGTTCAAGCCTGGCTCTCGAGAAATAGACAAGTCCAACCCATTGCGCAGTATGCTCATTCGGAGCTGTACTTGCTATTTTCCTATCTAACCAAAACGGCTTATACTGCTTTTCCTAATTAAACTAGTTTTTTTCTTAATGTTCCAGAAAGGAAATCGATCAACGTAACCATCACGATGATTCCAATCAGAATAATTCCAACACGGTCCCATGAACGTGCATCGATGGCAAAGATCATCGGAGTACCGATCCCGCCGGCTCCTACAATCCCTAAGATAGAGGCTGAACGGACAGCCAATTCAAACCGATAAAGCGTATAGGAAATAAATTCAGGAACCAGTTGCGGCAAAGTAGCAAAAAATAAGACATTGGTTTTATTTCCACCAGCACTAATGATCGATTCAGAAGGCCCTTGATCCATATTCTCAATCGCTTCGCTGTACAATTTAGCCAGCATACCGATTGAGTGAATACTAACCGCCAATACCCCTGCAAAAGAACCGGGACCAACTGTTTTGATAAACATGATTGCCAAAACAATTTCGGGAAATGTCCGAATAGCGGTTAAGACAAATTTGCCAGTCGTTGAAACAAAACGTTTACTCTTCTTATTGCGCGCTGCCCAAAATGCAAAAGGCAAACTTAAAATGGCTGAAATAAAAGTTCCTAGAAAAGCAATCGCAATGGTTTCAATCAATAAACTGATTAAATCTTCACCATCACCTGTGTACACGTAGCCCCAGTCGGGATGAATCAAACCGCTAAAGATGGCTTTTGATACGCTGCCTGCAGTATCTTTAACACCGCTGAATGGTATTCCTGCAAATGCCCAGATATAAATAGCTGCAAGAATAACCACGATCAGAATCGTTTTATACCTATTTTTCTTTGGTTGAGTCGGTAGCATTATAGTAATCTCTCCCTTAGTTTGTTACTGATGGCATCAATGACCAATACCACCAAAAAAATCACGATCACAATGACAGCTGTTCTGTCGTATCTGAATTGGCTCAATGATCGTTGTAAATAAATACCGATTCCTCCAGCTCCAATATAACCTAAAACAGTGGAAGCACGGACATTGATTTCAAAACAATACAAGAAATAACTGAAAAAGTGACTACTGACTTGCGGGAAAATAGCGTAACGAATAATTTGCATTTTATTTGCACCAGAAGCTGTCAATGCTTCAACCGGTCCTTCGTCAATCGTTTCAATCGCTTCATAAAATAATTTTGAAATCATTCCGAAAGAAAAGACGGATAAGGTAATGACACCGGCAACTGGTCCAATTCCTACGATGGCCACAAATACAGCAGCCAACATTAGATCCGGAACAGTCCGGACAATATTTAAAATAAAGCGTAAGACGCTATTCACTATTGGATTTTTAACAATATTACGCGCAGCTAACAAGGAAAACGGCAAAGCGACCAAGGCTCCAAAGGTTGTTCCGATAATAGCCATTTGGATTGTTTCCAGCAAAGGTTGAATGACAATACTTATGTAACTCCAATCTGGTAACGCCATTTGCTTTAAAATAACTGTCATTTGGCCCATATTGGCAAATAAACGCCCCATCTTTACTTCAGAAAGATTGGCACTATAAAGAAAAATAAGAACAAATAGAATCGCCCAAAGAAGTGATTTTACTTTGCTTTTGCCTTTGGGTAGGTCTGAAGAATGGGTGTTCATGCAGTAACCTCCTCGGGTTTAGGTTCTTCTAGGATTTTTTCTCCATAAATACCGCGCAATGTTTCATCAGTGGCTTTTGCTACTGGTCCATCAAAAACAACTTCTCCGTCCCGTAACCCAATAATTCGTGTACCGTATTGGCGCGCCAACTCAACAGAATGTAAATTCACTACAATCGTTATTCCTAGTTCTTGGTTGATCCGCAATAAATCATCCATTACTTTTTCCGTTGTCACCGGGTCTAAAGAAGCAACCGGCTCGTCGGCTAAGATAATTTTCGGTTCTTGGCTTAATGCTCGTGCAATGGAAACCCGTTGTTGTTGTCCTCCGGATAATTCATCCGCACGCGTATAAACTTTTTCTGCCAAATTGACCCGTTGCAAAGCTTCATAAGCAAGTTGTTTGTCTTCTTTTGGAAACATGCCCAACATTGTTTTGAAAGTAGAATGATAAGCAACACGGCCTGATAAGACATTTCGTAAAACGGTCGAGCGCTTCACTAAGTTGAAACTTTGGAAAATCATTCCGATATCACGGCGAATCAAACGCAATTCTTTACCCTTTGCCTGAGTAATCGATTTTCCATCAATTTGAATATCACCAGATGTAATCTCATGTAGTCGGTTAATAGCTCGTAACATGGTACTCTTACCCGCACCGGATAAACCAACGACAATGACAAATTCCCCCTGCTTGATGTCAATATTTAAGTCTTTTAATCCTTGAACCCCATTTGGGTATACTTTACTTACATTCTGAAAAGAAATAATCGATGCATTTTTATCGACAATGGGTGTCATTTTTCTTCTCCTCCAATTTTTAAATTTAATTCATACATTTTGCCTCATTACAGTGTAAAGTATTTGACCTTTTTTTACTAGAATTATTAAGTTTTGCTAAAAACAAACAATTGATGTAAAAAGAACAACTTACTTACCAATTGAATCTATTTTTTTGTGTAAATTGTACGATAGATGGGCTCTAGCTGACACTTCTACCTATTTTCCAGCTGCTTTTGTCTGGTAGAACCCCTCTAGCTGACACTTCCACCTATTTTCTAGCTGCTTTTGTCTGGTAGAACCCCTCTAGCTGACACTTCCACCTATTTTCCTGCTGCTTTTGTCTGATAGAACTCCTCTAGCTGACACTTCCACCTATTTTCCTGCTGCTTTTGTCTGATAGAACTCCTCTAGCTGACACTTCTGACTATTTTCCTGCTGCTTTTGTCTGGTAGAACCCCTCTAGCTGACACTTCCACCTATTTTCCTGCTGCTTTTGTCTGATAGAACTCCTCTAGCTGACACTTCCACCTATTTTCCTGCTGCTTTTGTCTGATAGAACTCCTCTAGCTGACACTTCTGACTATTTTCCTGCTGCTTTTGTCTGGTAGAAACGTTCCATCTTTCATTATCTCTTTTCTATGGCCGTTCTCATATTTGCAAACCCTATATGACAAAAAAGGTTATCTTTGGATTCAACCAAAGATAACCTTTTTCAATCCATTTACTAAAGGCAGAGAACTTCTCATAGTGAAACAATATTTTTTATTCTCTCTTATTGTCCAACTTCTTCAGCATATTCTCTTACGATATCAAAGTTTTTGTCATCGGATACGACATAGCCTTCGTGAGAATAGACGTCAGAAATGATTTGTTTGCCTTTTTCTGATTTTCCAATTGCAATAAAAGCGTCTTGGATTTTTTTATTCCATTCTTCACTCATATCAGCACGAGCAGTAATTGTGTCATTTGGAATAGGTTCAGTAATGTACATTGGTTCAACTTTTTCAAAAATATCTGGAACATCTTTTACTACATTGTTACGAGCATCTTCAAAAACGAACGCTGCATCTACATCGCCATTTAAAACGGAAAGGATCGCTTGGTCATGTCCTTTTACTTGTACAGTTGTGATGTCACTATTTTCAATATCGACACCTGCTTTTTTCATTTCAGCAGCCGGCCATACATACCCTGCTGAAGAAGTAACATCTTGAGTAGCAATCGTTTTGCCTTTTAAGTCTTCTAGTGTTTTAATGTCGCTGCCGGTTTTAACGACGATCATTGATTTATACGAATCAACCAATGAGTCTGTTGGTTTTCCGCCAGGTTGTTCAACGCCATAACGTTGAGCTTGCAACAATACTTTTGCGTCACTTTGTTCGTGAGCTAATACATAAGCATTTGGAGGTAAGAATCCAATATCGATTTGTTCTGAAGACATTGCTTCAATAATAGTATTGTAATCAGTAGAAACACTTACTTCAACTGGAATATCCAATTCAGCTTCTAGTAAATCTTCTAACGGTTTTGCTTTGGCTTCAAGTGTTTCTGCTGCCTGAGAAGGAACAAATTGAACTTTTAATGTTTTTGGCACATATCCTTCGTCCGTTTGCGTACCATCACCGCTGTCCGATCCTCCGCCACAAGCCGCTAAAGTCGCAGTCAAGGCTAAACTTAAACCAAATAAAACCATCTTTTTCATGTTCTTCATTTTACTGATTTTCCTCCCTAAAAGAGCTGATATGTAACTCAAAAGCAGTAAGCCGCTCTTAAGTCCTTTATTAGTATATCGGTTATTTTTCAATTTATCAATACTCAGTTACCGCTTTTACAATAAATTTACAACAATAAAACGAATAATTAACATATTTACAATTCGTTCGTTCGTCTTTAGAGAAACTTTCTTTTCGAGAAAATAGCGGTTTATCGCCCCTTTCCCACAAAAAAAGAGTATGATATAAAATCACACTCCTTCTTCATTATCTTATCAAATCAACCGTTTATTTAACCATTGCCAAGGCGCCCATAGGATCCCAAGGCTCAAGCTCAATCACAGGTTCATCTAATGCTTTTAACCATTTTTCAGGAATATATTTTCGGTCAACCGCTATTTGGTAGTTGTATTCATCAAACCATTTGTCGCTCATTGAATAAATACCTTTTTTACCGGCTTTATCGCCCCAGCTGTTTTCGACTTTCCAAGTTAACGGTTTGCCTTCATCATCTAAGTTGACTCCGACAAAGACCATCGCATGTGTCAATAAACTGTCGCCATAATCTAACCGTTGAGCTTTTGTTAAATTCAAACCTTCCCCTAACGTCAAATCATATTGGTAACTCTTTTCGTCCATAATGCCGCCGTCTCTGATCGACATTTGACCGACATCGCAACCAAACCAAACCGGTTCGCCCGCTTTAATGGAAGTTATAGCAGCTTCTTTTAAAACTTCGATGGGTGCGTTAATGTAACGGATCGGTTGAGCTTCTTTTACCGTTCCCAGATATTTAACGGTGTAAGCTCTGCCATATGGTTTGTCAGCCGTGGGAGCGTTCAATAAGCTGACCAAGTTCGTCAAGTCCCAACCAACATATTTTTTGAAAAATTCTTGCGGTGTGATATCAGCAATCCGATGGAACGCATTGTCTTTATCACGGTAATCATACGTAAACGTTTCAGGAATTTCTCCTAGAGCTTTGACCAATACATTATAAATAAAGTACAACATGTCTTCTTTTTTCGCTGTTAAGGCTTCAAGTGTTTCGTTATTTTGATGACCTTCACGCAATACACTGGCAAATTCACGCAACTTAGAAGTCAAGATTTTGTTCATCACAGCCGTATTAGCAGAATGGAATGTTTCCGGCATAACGGCTTTAGGAACTGCACCGTATTTTTCTAAGATACCTGAGAACATGTCCCATTGGCCGCCATCTTGAACGGGGTCTGTCAATAAATGAGCAATGATTCTTGAGTCTTGTGCTTCATCTAGTGTATCTAAAATGCTATCTAAGAAATAATGAGCTTTTTCCAATTTGTCCCAAAACAACGTATAATTTTGCGAAAACTCAAAAGTATCCACATTTAATCTATTCATGGTATCAACACGAGCTGTATTTAAGGCAGCAAACATCCAACAACGTCCGCTCGCTTGTTGATTCGTGATTTCTCCGCGTTTCGTTTCATCCGAAAAAGTAAACGAATGACGACGCAAAACATCGTTGTCGATAGAAGCCGTATTGATGCCGACTTTGGCAATCGCTCCTTGGATAACTTGGTTTTCGCGGTTTTCATCAAACCGTTTTTTAAAATTGGTTAATAATTCTGTGTTAATGGTCAAATAATCTCCTCCTGATAATTAGATAATTACCATGTTACTCCTTTTTAAAGCACCTTACAAATCTTTTTTAATCATTTTTTAATTGTTTCAGCATTTCCTTTTAACCATACCGGCTTTGTTATCCTGCTGAATAGGCTTTGTAATGCAATTCCTATAGTCGCTCCTGTACTGTCGATCATCACGTCGCTCAACAATGCCCCTCTTCCTGGTACAAAATATTGATGAAATTCATCTGAAAAAGCATAAAGAACACAGATTATCAGTCCAATTCCTACAGCTTTCAAACCAGTTATCCCACTGCTTTTCAATGCATATTTGAGCAGAAAACCTAACGCCATATAAATAAAAAAATGAGCATTTTTCCTAATAAAATGATGCAGATCAGACGGAGCAAAATGCCGCAGCAAGATACCTGACACTACATACAGCACGCCGATGATAACAGCAATTCCAATGAGTTCTTTTAACCCGATCGTTTTATTTTTCTTTTTTAAAAATCTTCCTACTACATAGGCCAACACCAGACTAACAAGGACTTGAGATACTTTAACTGCCTGTACAGTTACTTTCATCATGTCGTAACTGAGATTCCATGATTCTCCTGCTGGTTGAGAAGAAAGGTAAAAAATCAATCCCATCCAGACGATGACTGTCGCCCAAGCAATAAGTTGGTTCATTTTTTTGTTTTTTACTGTTCTCATCCTTTTTCACACCCTTTATGTTCCGGTTACTTTTGTATTCTTTACATTCTACAGGTTTCTTTCGTTAAATTCACGTTTTTCTTCTTTTCCAACAAAAACTTACTATCTAAGGTTTGTCTCAAACAAAAAAAGTGAATAAGCCCGTCTTTCCTCGAAAGAAATTTGGAAAAACAAACATTAGGACCTTTGATAAGAGCTTTTTTATTGATTTTTTATTTTTTTATTAACCAGTGTGATTCTACTTAACACTTCTTCCCTATTTCCTACTTCTTTTGTTCGCTAGACTGCCTCTACCAGACAAATCACTCCTGTTTTGCGTTACGTTTGTTCGCTAGACCGCCTCTACCAGACATTTCTCTCCTATTTCCTGCTCCGTTTGTTCGCTAGACCGACTCTAGCAGACATCTCTTCCCTGTTTCCTACTGCGTTTGTTCGCTAGACCGACTCTACCGGACATTTCTTCCCTGTTTCCTGCTTTGTTTGTTCGCTAGGCCGCCTCTACCAGACAATTCTTACTTGTTTCCTACTTCGTTTGTTCGCTAGACCGGCTCTATCGGACATTTCTTCCCTGTTTTCTGCTTCTTTTATTCGCTAGACCGGCTCTAGCAGACACTTCTCTCCTATTTCCTGCTCCGTTTGTTCGCTAGACCGGCTTTATTTAACATATCGCCCTTTACCAAATACAAAACAAGTAAAAGGCTATAAAAGTTTAATCTACCTCTATTTTCCTACACTGTTTTATCATACTCTACAAAAAAGGCGCCAGCTTAGTCTTTCAACTAAACCGACGCCTTTATTTTTTACAGTTATTCTACTTCAAAAATATCTTCCACTACTCGTTCAACGTAACGCGCTCCAACTACAGAGGTATAAAGGTTAACGCCTTCTTTTTCGAACAAGTCTAAAGCGATAATATCAGCCATCGCTTTTTGTGCATCCTCGGGTGATAGATCCAAGACCGGATCTTGCACACTCATTGTTTTTGCTTTTCCTAAACTTGTATTGAATCTTAACTCTAGTGATTTTGCCATTGTATTTTTCCTCCTTTAATTTTTTTGGAAAGGCTGATTTTAAATAGATTCTGCAACTGATGCTCTGCCATTAAACAAAAGAATCAGTGGACAGGTCAAACAGTGTATTAACGAACGTAGCGGTATTCTTCTACTACCACAGTATATGAAGCTGGCAGTGTAGTTAATGTTTCCAGTGTATTTGTGAAGCCTTCTACTTGTTCTGGTGTGACTCCTTGCACTGCATCTGAGTAATTGCGTTTAATGATTTTTTCATTGGCCATATCCTCAAAATAAACTGCAACTGCGCCTTTATTCCATTCTTTTTCCATGATGTGTTCCCTCCTGTTTAGTAGTTTTTGTAAGGTTTGTCATGACTGCTTACACCAGTAATAACGATTTAGCAGATCAGAGTGTTACGTTATTCTTTTAAAAAAACTAAAAAATGTTCAAGTTTTTGTTGGATCCGTTTTTTCCATTGGTAAATGGTCTTGCGACTCACTTGGTTTTTTTGGGCAATTTCCGTTACGGTCAATTGGTAGACAACAGCATCAATTAAATAGCCTTGTTCTTTAGCAGTTAATAACAGCAGCATTTCCTTGAATAGTTCCATTTCCAGCCAGTTTTCTTCAAACCACGGCTGTGTATCAGGGTGGTTCTCTTCCATAAATTCTGGCCAAGCCGATTCATTCGAGTGGATTCTATATTGATTTCTGCGTAAATCACGAATGTGCCACTGTACCTTTCTGAATGCAAAACCACCAAATGGATAAATGAATTCAGGGTGTTCGGGGTCTTGTGGAAATGTTTCATAAGCTTCTACTAACTTTAATAGACCTTGTTGCACATAATCATCGTAATCGGGATAAGAACGCAATACACCTTCTTTTTTTAACGCACCAAATACAATCCCAGAATGCCGTTCAAAAAACGCTTCTTCCTTTTCTACTGCTAATTTTCTGAGCATCTTCATCATTCCTTCAAAAAGTGTTACAAGGCCTTGTACACTCATAGAGTACTCGAAAGCAGTTGATTCCGACAAAAGCTCAAAAGCAGTTAAAATCCAGCCGAAAATCAAGAAATCACTCGTTATGCCAGAAATTGTTCTCAGTTTGACTAAAAAAAGAAAAATTTTCTTATTAAAAAAATAAAAAAGTTAGGAAGCTTGTTTTGATGCCTTTTCTATAGAAAAAGAGTAAAAATAAAATGAGAAGAAGACCCTTTCCTTCAAAAAGCACTAAAAAAATGGCTCATTCTCGTTCCGTTTCTTTTTTTATTACTGAACATAAAGAGGAACTGATTAAAAAACACTAATAATTTAATGGCAGCTTAAATAATACTGATTTTTATATTGAAATCGGTTACAATCTAATCATGTTACGGTTTTAACAAAAAAAAGAAATGAGGAATGTTTCATGGTAAAAAACTTTCAGCACCAACAAGCAATAGAATATTACAGAAAGGGAAAAAAATTCTATGAAAAGTCAAAATTGTCTCTAGTCACCAATGTAAATAGACAAAATGAAAAGCATGGCCACCTTTACGAAACCGCTTCTTCCTATGACTACTTTGTTCCGAAACAAAACATCGAACCTTTAATCATTTCACATCAAAATATTCACCCCTTACTCGATATGAGTTTTGAGCACACCTGTATTCTATTAAACGAAGAAACGCTTTATGTATTTGATATCAGCCGCTTTAAAGTTTCGCCGTTCAATACAATTGTTTTCCAGTTAAACCAATCTCCTTTAAAAACGACTGAATACTCGGGTACAATCATGGAACGGTACTTTAAACACAAAGGAATTTCTTATAAAAACATTAGCTTACTAGGAAGGAGTCTGGGTATTCAGAAATGTTGTCCTTATGTTCTTGGAGAGGAAGCCTTTGTTCCTGAAAAAGGACCCAGCTCCGCACATACGAATTGGTATGGTATGCACCATGTATTGCACGCAGAGAAAAATTCTAAAGATGGTCTAACCTATTTATTTTGCCGAAATCAACATCGTTTGTTGCTGCCATTGGGTAAACGAGGCTATTATGATCAGTTAGAGCGCGCAGCTAGTCTTTACTATGTCCAACAACTTTTAAAAGGCGAAGTCATGTCGATTTTTCATCTCGTTTCTGACTTCAATTACCAAGCAGAACGCAATGTTATTCAAAAACGCCTGCAATTCCATACACCTGAACTACCAGAATTTTTTACATTACGTGATTATTTCTGTTACTTAGATTACTTTAAAATGCAAGAAGGGTTAACACGGATACTAGGCGAAGAAAATCCTTATATTGAGGAAATCATGAACCACTTTAAAATCCCGCCTTTTCCTTTCAATTTCAGCTGACTTTCTTTAATAAGTCCGTCTTACTGAATATATTTTTAAAAATTAAAACATGTGGCTGAGCAAAAAAATAGAGAAGAAAGTGGAAAAATCCAGTCTCTTCTCTGTTACTTGCTTAATATGTTATTTCATTATAGTCAGACCACTAACTATAATATGTGCTGTCTTTCTCGTTTAATACACAGTTTCTTCGTATTTTTTTCCTTTAAGATTCTCTTTAATTAGTACTTGATGAGCTAAAGCTTGTTTACTTTCTGACACTTCTGAAGTCATTTCACCGATTCTTAAACACATGTCATAAAAGTTTTTAGCTTCTTGTTCTGTTTCAAAAGCATAAGTATGTGCCAGGTCTTTACTTTCTGCATAGTGCAGTACGACTTCTTTTCCCTCTACATGCCCACTGAAATAACCTGAAAAAACTTCTTGTTTTTCCATTTTTTCTGCCTCCTTGTACTCTTTTGCTTTAACGTATAGTGAATAACATTCTTAAAAACTTTTTATTTCGAAGCGGTTACATTATTTACAAAAAGCTTTTAGAATTCATTCACTTTTATCATACCGCTTATTTCCTAAATAAACTAGTGGTACTTTTCATTTAAGGAAAAAAGTTCATCTAAGGGTTTTATCACAGCTGAAAAAGGAAACGTTTCCTATTTATTTCACTATACCAAATGTGCTTTTTCCATTCAACTATATGACCGATACAACCCTTAACGCATAGAAAACAGCAAGAAAAGCGGGACAAACCCGCCCTGACTCGAAAGAAATTTAGGAAAGTAGTACTGTGAGCAAAGCTCAAGTGTACCATTGTCTCTAAGCCATTAAAATGGCAAGAGCCATGGCAAATGAGCATCACAGAGCGCAATTGCTAAGAGACTTCCAGCTTTAGCTGGTTACGTCGACTAGTATAAAGCTCGCATAGCGAGACTTTAGGTCCTTATTTATCTAATTTCCGAGAGGCATGCTTGTCCTGCTAGACATTGAATGCAGAAAACTTATAATACCCTAATCTACAAAAAAGCCTTCATAAAATTAAAGGCTTTTTGTTTGGTTGACTTTTCAATCAAAATCTACTCATTTTCTTTAAATTGTTTCAAAGACACTTGAGTCGGCTTTTGCTGTTCAAAAACCGTCACAGTTGAAACGCCATGTTTCTCTAATAACGCAATAGCATCATCAAAATGAAAGCCGTAATAGGCAATAGAATGCGCATCTGATCCTAGAGAAAAAGAATGCCCGCCCAATTCCAAATACCAGCTGATCATTTGTTCATAGAGATCCACATTGCCGTATTGGTACATGCTGCGCGTATTCAATTCAAAAGCCATATGTTTATCGATGACTGCTTGCAAAACCTTTTTTAGTATCGATTGATGCTCTTGCAGCTCTTCTACTGTAACTTCAAATAAACGGATACCGTAGTCAAAGTGGCTCAGTACATTAGCCGTTGGAAAACTTTCCACTGCTTCTAACAGCAACGGAAAATATTCATTCATCACATCTTGAACGTTTTTCTCTTTTACAATTGGTTGTAAAAAGTCGTATGTTCCATTTTGGTGGACACTCAACAGCTGCACATCAAACTCTTTTCCTTCTAAATAGTCTTGAATTTGCTGATGAGACTCTTTGGTGTATCCAATTTCAATGCCTTTGCGAATCCGATTAGTGTACTGCTTATTTAGTTCGTCAATGGTTTTACTATATTTCTCATAATCTAGCAGGGTATCTTGCCCTCCCATAAAGCAATCTTTAAAGTCCAAATGCTCCGTCGTTACAATCGAACCCGATGTCTGTTTCAAATAATTTTCGAATGTTTCAGATGCATCCGGCGAAAAGTATGTGTGCATATGCTGATCATAAATAGCCATGAATGATTCTCCTCCAATTCAAATTAAACTGCAGACAAGTAACTATCTGCTCTTATGGATAACCTTACCGGTATTTTTATTAAACTTCAAGGCAATTGCGCTTTTCAAAACTCAAATGAACGTCTTCTCCAACTTTAAATAAGTTAAACGAGCGGTACAATTCATCTACCCGCAAATTTATTCCCGAACAATCGACATAGTAACTTAATATATTGCCGCTGGTCGATTGATCCACTATTTTCCCGTGTAGGGCATAGCGTTCCTCATCCGGCTCAAAAGGCATTTTAGAGGAATCGATCACTTCTGGCCGAATGGCTATGCTGGCCCCATTTGTTCTTCCGGAAAACTGTTTGAATTGTTCAGGTGCCAGGACATTATAGTTGCCCATAAAAGAAGCGACAAAATGGGTTTTGGGATGCGTATAAATATCAGTCGGCTTGCCAGACTGTTCCACTTTACCTTGGTTCATAACATGAACCACATCAGATAGGATCATGGCTTCGTCTTGATCATGTGTGACAAAAATCGTTGTAATGTTTAGTTCTTTTTGAATGCGGCGGATCTGTTTTTGCAAACTTTTGCGCAATTGGGCATCAATAGCCGATAACGGTTCATCCAGCAGCAAAACTTTCGGCTCATTAACGATCGCACGCGCCAAAGCCACCCGTTGTTTTTGTCCACCAGACAATTCTTTCGGGTATTTTTTCTCTTTCCCTTTCAAATCTACGATGTCAATCATCCGCGCTACTTTTTCTTTGATGCTCGCTTTCGCTTGTTTTTGCATTTTTAAGCCAAAAGCAATATTTTCTTCAATCGTCATATTGGGAAAAAGCGAATATTGCTGAAAGACCATGCCAATCTCACGCTTACCGGGCGGCAAATTGGTGATGTCTTTGCCATTGATGGTGATCGTGCCGCTGTCCAAGCTCTCAAAACCGGCTAATGAACGGAGCAACGTAGATTTCCCGCAGCCGGAAGGACCTAACAAAGTAACCAAGTGACCTTCTTCAACTGATAAAGATAAGTCTTTTAAAACTAAGTTTTCTCCATCATACGATTTTTGAATGTTTTTAAACTCGATATAACTCATGATTCGCTCTCTCCTTTTCTGCTGAACTGTCAATTTTTATCACTTTAAGGGCTTGCTTTTGTTTAGCGGATTTTTGTTTGGCTTTTGTGTCTTTGTTCACTTGATTCACGCCAAAAGACAACCCAAGCATCACAAAGAACATGATCACTGAAATTGCGCTGGCTGCATGTCCAGATAATCCTCGGATTTCATTTAAGTAGATCCCCATTGTTTTGTAGTAGCTTCCTGCTAAAATATTGACCAATACAAAGTCTCCGAATAAAATTCCTGTGGACAACAACATGGTGGCGAGTAATCCTTTCATCATACTCGGAACCACAATTCTGAAATAAGCATAAATTTTATTGGCACCTAGAATTTCTGCTGCTTCTAGAATAGGCAGCGCTTCGATCGTTAACAAAGCGTTTTTGATGCCTTGATACATGTACGGCAAGATGATGATGCAATACGCACAAATGAGCAGCAAAATCCGGTTGGATAAAATCCCTCCTCCACTGGTATACAGCGAAAGAATACTGACTGCTAAGATCACACCTTGGATCCCATAAGGTATTTTCGATAAGATATCTAAGTATTTATCCAAATGTGGAAAGTAAACTTGCACAGCGTACATCGCTAAAAGCAAGAGCACTAGTAAAATTGCTGTCGGCACTACCGAAATCACTACTGTCCGCAGCAATACCGGCAGCAGCTGATTATCGCCTGTAAACAATTCAGCATAAAACGATAACGTGAATCCTTTTGGAACGATGCTCGTAAAATCTCTGAAAAGGGAGTTTAAAAAGGTTCCAATCAGCGGTAAGACTAGAACAAATGAAAGGATAAACAAGATAGCATTGCTGACCCATGGATGTTTTTTCTGCATACTAGCCTTCCTTTCGCATTTTTTTCAATAAATTGGTACTGATGACCGTCATCACGCTCATTAAAAACAATAAGATCACCGACAGCGCACTACCCAGTTCAACTTGCTGGACAACGTCTCCCGTAAACATAGCCGAGATTCGAATCGGCAAAAGAGCGTAGTTATTGCCCATCAAAGCATACGGTGTAGCGTAAGCGGCTAACGCATTTGAAAAGAGCACGGAAAAGGTTCCAAAAATACTCGGTAAAACAATCGGAATGCCTACACGCATCCAAAAACTAAATTGAGAAGCATTCAGCAGCATAGCGGCTTCTTTGTATTCCTGGTGGATCGCATCAAATGACGGATACATCAACAATGTGGCTAACGGAATCTGAAAATAAACAAACGTCAGCAGAATACCCATGCTGGAATACACATCGAAGTTTGCTAAAAAGTCAATGCCCATTTGCTGTCCGATCAATACCAATACTCCAGCATTTCCCAGCAAAATAATAAACGCAAAAGCCAATTGGATGCCTTGAAAGTTTGACGTCATATTGATGAGATTAATAAAAAATTGTTTTACTTTCGGTGTCGCATGGTGGATAGCATAAGCCCCTAGAACAGCAACCAATAAGCCGATCAGTGAAGAAAAGACAGCGATCAGCAAACTATTGCGAATGGACATCATGTAATAGTCGCTGGCGAAAATACTCGTAAAGTGATCCAACGTAAAGCCGTTGGTTCCAATGGGCGAAACGCTGTTGATCACAATGCTCAGCAATGGTAAAAGTTCAAACAACACGATCAATACCATAAACGGCAGTAAAAACAATAAATAGGTTAAGTTTGTTTTTTTAACGGACACAACGTTCTTCCTCCTTAAATAAATGTCAATACCTGCATCGCGTCGCTTTTCTTAATGTCTAATAAGTGGCACAGCAACGGAGCCATTTGCAATTGCGGCACAACCGTTTCTCGGTAATCTCCGACAGCGATTTTATCAGAAAAGAGATACAACGGAACCTTTCTTTCGTCATCTGTCACACCATTATGAGTAAAATATTCATTCATACCATGATCAGCTGTCACAACGACTTGATACCCTTTTTCGAGCCACTCCATCAGATAATTGGATAAGGTAGCATCCATCGTGACAGCTGCTTGGATATATTCTTTGCTTTGCGAACCGAACTTGTGCCCGATATCATCAATATTCATCGAATGGATCAGTGTATAATCGGTTTGCTTCTCGCGGATCAAATACGCGCCATCCGCCATCAAATGATTGTCCGGGTAATGGTCTTCAAAATAAAATAATCCATTTTGAATAACGCGTTCCGTATCCAGTTGAATGCGGTCGGTCATTGGGTCAAATGGAGCTTGATTGTACAGCTCACTTACCCAGTGGTAGCTGGCAGCTCCTGTCTTCAGTCCTGCTGCTTTAGCTAATTGAAACACACTGGCTTCTTTCGAACGTTTTACTGTTCCGTTGGACACAATGCCATTCAGATATGTCGGCACTCCCGTTTGGATAACTTCATACAGCGGTCTAGATTGTGCCGGCAATTCTGCTTTTACCGTATACGCGGCACACTGCTTGTTTTCGATTAAATGTTCCAGAAAGCCCATATACACATGAGCTGTTCTGGCATTTAATCCATCTAATACGATTAAAATCACTTTATTCATTTTTTTACACTCCTAACCGCTTGATTAGTTGATTTTTGTTAACACTTCTTCTTGCCAAGTCTGTCCTAATCCAGCGGCTGCTTTATCCCAAGCAGCCGTATCTTCAATGGGTTGCGCCGCTTCGTACTGATCAGCAGCAATCAATTTTTCTTGCACATCTGCCGGCAATTCAACCGATTCACGAATCGGACGTGCATAACCTTTTGCTAAGTTGATTTGCCCTTCATCCGATAAAATATATTCTCTTGCTAATGCTGCTGCATGAGGATTTGGCGCATAAGTATTGATAATAGTCGCATAGCCGCTTTGAACTGTACCATCTTGAGGAATCGTGACAGCAAAGGCTGCATCTGGATTGCTTGATTCAATCGAATCGGCATAATTCAATGCGTTGAAGTCCCAATAAATGCCCACTTCAATTTCACCAGCTTCTAAACGAGCTAAATCAGTATCTCCCATATCCAATCGTCCTTGACTCGCTAGTTCTGCGAAAAAGGCAATCCCTGGTTCAAGGTTGGTTTCATCTCCGCCATTCGCAATCGCTGCTGCCAAGACAGCATTTTGAGCTTGAGTAGCTGCATTTACATCACCTATACTGACTTTGTAGTCGCCCTCTAAAACATCGGCAAATGATGTCGGTGCTTCTGCTACAGCATTTGTGTTAGTAATAAAAGAAATCGTTCCAGTGTACCCTACTACCCAGTCGCCGTCATCGTCTTTCGCCCATTCTGGAATTTCATCCCAGTAAGACGTTTTGTAAGGAATCGTCACTCCCTTGTCTTCCGCAATCGGACCAAATGACTGTCCAACATCTCCAATGTCTTTAGTCGGATTGTTCTTTTCCGCTTCAAACAAAGCAATTTCTTCTGCAGAACTCATATCCGTATCGGATTGAGTAATGCCATAGTTCTTTTCGATTTCACTCCATGTTTCACCCCAGTTCGCCCATGTGTCTGGCATCCCAACAGATTGAAGTTTGCCTTCTTCTTTAGCTTTTGTCTCGATTTCTTCAGTTGTTAACGCATTTAAATCAACGACTGAAGTTTCTGTTGCTTCGCCTTTTGTCCCACATCCTGCAAGTAATGCTCCAGCTAATATAGTTGAAACTAATCCTTTTTTTAAATGTTTCACGTTTTTTTCCTCCTCATAATAATGTTTATTGTTTGATCCTTTTACATAGTATTAAAAGGATACTTCACTACCGTCTTTTTTAGGTAACGTATTCCTTTCAACACCCAAAGCTTAACAAGCTCATGTGGATTTTAAATCAACTTCTTGTTAAATATTTGTAAAAGGCAATTCCCTTTGTAAATGTTTTATTAGAAAAAAACCGTCTCTCAAAATAAGAAACGGTTACAAATGCTAGAGAACGCTAAAACTTATGTAAATAAATGTCATACGATACACCGAAAAAAATAAGCCTCAAGAATTTAAATTCCTGAGGCTTTCATAATATTTTGGTAATCAGTGCAGCATCTTAACCGGAACAGCTAATCGATCTCTCAATAAATCAAACCATACATAATATCCGTCGCCATTGGGATGAACAGCGTCTGATAAAACAGCCTCTGCCGATAAATGGTGTTCTTCCATTTCATTCAGCATCAGATGATATGTATCAATAAAAGGCCATTGATTCGTTCTGACATACTCAGCGATTTCGTCATTGTATTGGTCATACGTCACTTTCCCTTGTTCCAAGACAACTTGATCGTAGTGGGTAGGATTGGCAGTTTGTAAAATGATCAACGTATCCGGCAGCTGCTCTTTAAACGTATTCATAATAAGTTGAATGTCTGCTTTAGTTTGACCGATATCGTTTTGCGGGTAACGGTTATTATTGATTAAACACAATTCAAAAAGAATGATATCTGGTTTATCCTGAATTACTGCTTCAATTTTATTCTTCGAAATTAAGTCGGCAGTACTATAGCCGCTGTAACCGCGATTAATCACGGTCGCTTTAACCCCGTCTGTCTGATTCAGTTCATTTTCCAGCAGCTCTCCCCAGACCGGTTGTTCTAGTGTTGCCCCTTTGCCAAAGGTAACACTGCTTCCCAGCACAACGATAGTCGCTTCTCCATCTCTTTTTGTCACAAATCTTGCACGGTCCAACAGACTATCTTCTTGGTAGGTATCCGATGATTGATAGTCTTTATTCATCTGTGCAAATGTTCTATTTTTTTGAGAAACACTGAAAAAGAGGACAAAAAAGCAAACGAAAACTGAAGCTGATCCGATAATAAAACCTGTTGATTTTAGTTGTCTCTTCCTATTCATCTTAAAAACCTCCGCTTGTTAGTTCATGCAGTATACCATGTTTTCAAGCACTTAAATGTGGCAAAATTTCAACGATTCATTTAGCGTTTTTGAAGCAGGTCTTTTCAAATAGAACAAAAATCCCGAAAATTAAAATACCATCTGGTTATTTCAGCAAACAGCCTAAATACATCGGAACATTCAATTGATTTATGTACTACATAAATCCTCAAAATAGGGTTGCCTGCTATATCGATGTATTTGCTTAATCGATATAGTACGTAAACCATGATTGTGTGATGTATCTATGGTTTTATTTCTTTCATATGTTACGTAAAGAGGGTTTACCTAAGATATGGTGGATATTTCTTACTTCATATTGCAAGTAAAAAGGATTTAACCATTCAAGTCAGACCATTTCGGCAAACTGCCGAAATGAACCGCATTGAAATGCTCTAAAATTTGATTTGCGTGACACAAAAGGAAGTTCTGCTCATTGTTAAGGCACTTAAAAGGGCTTTGCGTGACATAAAAAAGAATTCACAACTGGTTAAGTCAGGAAAAGACGTTTACCGTGACCTACGTTCATTACTGCAGCTTAGTTAGGGCACGCAACGCAACTTTTACCTTTCAAGCCAAAAAAAAGAGAACAAAAGTCTCTTTTTTACTCGTTTATTAAGATATTTTTTTCCGATAATGTTTGATTTTATAAGCATATTTTGCATCGCCGTAACTGGGCCAATCCATCTTTTTTGCCCATTCTTTTGCAAATTCTTCAGACAGATCGGCAGAATGCTTTCCGCCGTTTTCCTTGATATAATCGATATACCCCAATCCATAGTTGTAACTTTGAATCGCAGTGTCCAAGTCGACATCCGTTTCTTCCATCCGCTCAATACTTTGTTTGAAATAAGCGATACCGGTCTTGATACTTTCGCGCGGATCTTTGATCGTATTGGGCGGCAATTCGATTGATTCGCTGGACTGCATCACATCTAATTTTTTACCGCCAGATTCTTGAGCAATGATCGCCATAACGATCGGCGTGTATTCTTCCAGATCATTTGCTTGCAGCTCTTTTTTGACAAGCGGCGTCCAGATTCGAACAGATAGAGGAATCGACCCCGCAGTGAAAAACAGCCAAGTAAGAAAAACGCAGGCTAACAACACACCGCTTAAAATGATGATGCTATTTTTCAGCTGTTTTTTTCGGTTGTATTGCTTCATTCTGCTTCACCTGCCTTGCTAAATGTCTTTTCATTTATTCTACCATAACTTTGTTTAAGAGAAAATGAAAGCCTGCTTTACTACAAGCATATTTAAAATGAAAAGATGCAGGAACTACTGTAAATTAGATTGGTTGATTTTCAACGTTGAAGGATTGAGTTGCTCAAATTTCTGTTCTAAACTACTTCTTAAGTAAGCGTTTTCTGCAACAATTAAAAATGAACTGAGTTTCGACGATGACATTTTACAAACTACCGCTTCGCTTTTGAAGCTTAAAGGAGAGCATGATGAACCATAAAAAAGAAGCCTTAGCAAAACACTATCAATGGAACGGAAAAATAGAAGTCAACAGTCGAGTACCGCTAAAGACCCGCGAAGATTTGGCCTTGGCCTATACTCCCGGAGCAGCTGAAGCCTGCTTGGCAATCGAAGAAGATCCAGACAAAGCTTATTAGTTGACCCGTAAGAATAATCTGGTAGCGCTGATCACTAACGGTACTGCTGTCTTAGGATTAGGCTACATTGGTCCAGCTGCTTCTATGCCGGTGATGGAAGGCAAATGTATTTTATTTAAAGAATTTGCTGATATCGATGCTTTTCCAATTTGTCTCCAGTCAAAAGATGTGGATACGATTGTTCAAACAATTGAGCAGATCAGCGGCAGCTTTGGCGGCATCAACTTAGAAGACTTCGCCGCACCTAACTGCTTTGAAATTGAGCGCCGCTTAAAAGCCTCACTGAATATTCCTTTATTTCACGACGATCAGCACGGTACCGCTGTTGTGACAGCAGCAGGGTTGATCAATGCCCTAAAGCTTGTAGGAAAAACTTTTGAGACGATAAAAGTCGTTGTCAATGGTGCTGGAGCAGCGGGTATCGCAGTTGCCAAACACCTCATGAATTTTGGTGTTCAAAACCTGATTTTAACCGATAAAGCCGGAATTTTGACTAACGACATGCCTAACTTGAATGACGAGCAACAGAGAATGACGGTTTTGACAAATCCTGATAACCAGTATGGAGACCTGGCTCATGCCTTAGCCGGTGCAGATGTTTTTATTGGAGTATCCTCAGGAAATGTACTGACTCCTGAAATGGTCAAACAAATGAACCAAGATCCTATCGTCTTTGCTTTAGCTAATCCTGTGCCCGAAATCATGCCGGAAGCCGCTCTTAAAGCTGGAGTAACGGTTATGGGAACCGGACGCAGCGACTTTCCGAATCAAGTCAACAACGTTTTAGCTTTCCCTGGCCTATTTAGAGGTGCTTTGACTGTACGGGCGCATGATATCAACGAAGCAATGAAAATGGCTGCTTCTCATGCAATAGCTTCACTGGTTACGGATGATGAATTGAAAGCCGACTATGTTATTCCAGCTGTTTTAGATCCACGTGTCTGCCCTACTGTTGCAAAAGCTGTTCAAGAAGCTGCTATCCAGACAGGAGTTAACCAGATTTAATCAGATGCTTTCTCTTACAACCCTCTAGCCTGCAGGAAGTTTGCTTACCAGCACTAGAAGAGAAAGAATGTGTACAAAATAGAGAAGTCTCCGTTATCTTCAGTTACAAGATAGCGGAGACTTCCATTTTATTTATAAGCACTTAACGAAAAATCACTTAATGAGTAAAAATTAAACAATGACCATATAAAGCATTGCAGCGATAGCTCCGCCAATCATCGGTGCTACGACTGGAATCCATGAATAGCTCCAGTCAGAAGTTCCTTTGTTAGCGATTGGAAGCAATTGGTGTGCGATACGCGGACCTAAGTCACGTGCAGGGTTGATCGCGTAGCCTGTTGATCCTCCTAAAGAAAGACCGATTGAAAGAATCAATACCCCTACGACTAATGGGTTTAGTCCATCAGTGAATGTATTTTTCCCGAACATCATTAGTGCAAATACCAATACGAAAGTACCGATTACTTCAGACATCACATTGCTAGTAGTATTGCGGATAGCAGGACCCGTTGCAAATGTTCCTAAAATAGCGCCTTGGTCTTTTGTTTCTTTGAAATGCGGCAAGTAAGTCAACCAAACTAAAACCGCTCCTAAAATACCTCCGAGTACTTGAGCAATAATAAACGGCACAACCAATGCCCATTCGAAATTACCAATGATAGCCATTCCAAGTGTTACAGCGGGATTTAAGTGAGCGGGTCCCATAGAACCTGAAACATATACCGCAATCGTTACAGCTGCTCCCCATCCAAGAGCAATGGCAACCCATCCTGCTCCTTCTGCTTTACTTTTTTTCATATTAACGGCAGCACATACACCGTCACCCAATAACACCAAAACCATCGTTCCTAAGAACTCGCTAAAAATCTGTAATGTATCTCCAGTCATCTATTCTCCATCTCCTTTTAAGTTTTTTAAATCAGAGGCTGCAATAGCCGTTTCTAATTCTTTTCTATAGCGAGCAGTTGCTTCTTCTGTCCAGTCGTAGTAACGAGACATTTCGGCAATCACAGGTTCAATCACTCCATCCAAAGTATCGCGCATGAACAGCATATGGTTTGTCCGGCGAATCAAGAAGTCGCTTGGAGTTAACGTCATCTCTTCGTTCAAAGCATAACACAAACTGATCGTATCCGCTAACGTCAATCCTTCTATTTGTTCGACTCCATCATCCAATAAAGCAAATACTTTAGGAGCATTTGAACCATATAAATGAGCCAGGTAAAGTCCTTCTGATTCGCTCAGGCCTTTTTCAACACCCATTTGTGCTAATTTTTCGGTTTCTTCATCGACTTCTTGCGGATTAAGTTCTCCACCGGATACAGGGTATTTAGCAGAATCGATCAATTCGTATGATAAATTGAAGTCCTTTTGCAGGATTTCAATAACAGCTTTCATTGCGCCGATTGCCATTTTACGGTAGTCGGTCAATTTGCCGCCTGCTACTGTGATCAAGCCGTCTTTGTCAATATCCAACGCGCTGCCGCGTGAGATCGCTGAAGGGTTGGCTTCTGATTCAGAGTTGCCGGTTTCAATATTTTTCAATACGTCTTCCACGGTCTGACGATCTGTTTCCCCTTTTTGGTAGCGTTCGATCGTTGCAATCACTTTGTCGAAACTAGCATCTTTGATTGGTTTGCTGTTGCCGCCGTTGTAGTCAGAGCCGCCATTTGACATGATCAGCGGACGCAATCCTGCCCAGCTGGATTCAATATCGCCAATAGTGATGTCTGCTGAAGGGTACCGCGTGTTGACGATGTCTAACAAGTAATCGACGTCTTCTTGTTCAACCGTTGGATGTGCAAAGTCGCCGTTATAATCTGTATCGGTCGTTCCAAAATACGTTTTTTCTTCTCGCGGAATCACAAAGACCATTCGGCCATCGTTTTTACCCGTATCAAAGTAAGTGGGTTGCGGTACATATAATTTTTTGTTGTCGACGACCAAATGAACACCTTTTGTCGGGCGCATTTGCGGAGCAGCTTCTGATTTGCCGTCTAGTTGGCGAATCGTATCTGACCATGGACCGGTTGTATTTAAAACCGTACGTGCTTTGATTTCAAACGTTTCGCCGGTCAATAGGTCTTCTGCTTTCACTCCGGAAACTTTGCCTTTTTCGTCGTGCAGCATGCCCACTACTTTGACGCGGCTGACCATGTGCCCGCCGTCTTCAGCAGCTCGTTTGATGTTTTCAATCACCAAACGGCTGTCGTTATTGCGGTAGTCCAAGTAAACACCGGCACCTAACAAGCCTTCGCTGTTAAGCTGCGGTTCACGTTTTAAAACTTCTTCTTTTGTCAACATGTAATTGGCATATTTAGTTCCCGTCACACTTGCTAACTGATCATACAGGTCCATCGCTACTTTTAACGAAAACATCGAGAAAGTTGAACCCGGTTCGTCATAGACCGGCAAAATCATTGGGTCTGCTTTTGGAATGTGCGGTGCGATTCCTTGCACAACGGCCCGTTCTTGAACCGTGTCGGCTACAACTTCAACGTCAAAATTCTTTAAGTAGCGCAGTCCCCCGTGAACTAATTTAGTCGAGCGGGAAGAAGTGCCTTCTGCAAAGTCCTGCATCTCGACTAGTCCAGTTTTAAGACCAGAAGCGCTGGCTTGCAAAGCCGTTCCAGCGCCTGTGATCCCTCCACCGATGATCAAAACATCGAGTGTTTCTTGTTTTAAAGCTTCGATATCTTTTTTTCTGCGTTCAATTGAAAAAACCATGACTCTTTTTCCTCCTTTTAGTCTTCGGGTTTAAAGACTTGTGTAGCTTTAACGGCTAACTTCCAGTTTTTGTATAATTTTTCGCGTTCTGCTTCTGGCATTTGCGGTTCAAAGATAGCGCCTTGCTCATACATATCTTGAATTTCATCCATGCTTTCCCAGAATCCAACCGCCAAGCCAGCTAAGTAAGCCGCTCCTAAAGCAGTGGTTTCTAAGTTGTGTGCCCGTTGCACTTTGGTTCCTAAGATGTCTGCTTGGAATTGCAATAACCAGTCGTTGTTTGCCGCTCCGCCATCTACTTTCAATAATGGAATATCAATGCCGGCGTCTTTGTTCATCGTATCAACAACGTCACGTGATTGATAAGCAATCGATTGCAAAGTAGCTTTGACAAAGTCTTCTTTTGTTGTGCCGCGAGTCAGACCAAAGACAGATCCGCGTGCATCTGAATCCCAGTAAGGTGCGCCAAGTCCAGTAAAGGCCGGTACAACAAACACATCATTATCGCTTTTAGACGCTTTAGCAAGGGCCTCTGAGTCAGCTGAATTTTCAATCATTCTCAAGCCGTCACGCAGCCATTGGATAGACGATCCAGCCACAAAAATACTTCCTTCTAATGCGTAGTAGATTTTACCATTGATGCCGTAGCCGATCGTTGTCAACAAATTATTTTCTGATAATTGCGGTTTTTCGCCGGTATTCATCACGATAAATGAACCCGTTCCGTAAGTGTTTTTCACCATTCCAGGTTCGAAAGCCATTTGGCCGAATAAAGCAGCTTGCTGGTCTCCCGCCATTCCGGAAATTGGTGTGTTAGCACCGTAGAAATGGTAGTTCGTTGTGTTGCCGTAAACTTCTGAGTTGGATTTTACTTCCGGCATCATCGCACGCGGAATGTTTAATAAGTCTAAGATATCTTGATCCCATTCTAAATCATGAATGTTGTACAACATCGTCCGGCTGGCGTTTGAATAGTCGGTAACGAATGATTCGCCGCCCGTTAATTTCCAGACTAACCAAGTGTCGACTGTTCCAAATAGCAATTCACCTTTTTCAGCGCGTTCTTGAGCGCCTTCTACGTGGTCAAGGATCCAGCGGATTTTAGTCGCTGAGAAATACGAGTCGATAACTAATCCGGTTTTTTCGTGGATCATTTCCGAGTGCCCAGCTTCTTGCAATTCCATCGCAATTGGTGCAGATTGACGTGATTGCCATACGACCGCATTGTAAATTGGACGTCCTGTTTCTTTGTCCCAGATAATAGTCGTTTCACGTTGGTTCGTGATTCCAATTCCTGCAATTTCTTCTGGTTTGACACCGGATTCAATAAATGCCCCAGCAATTACAGATTGTACTGAATTCCAGATTTCATTCGGATTGTGTTCTACCCATCCGCTTTGCGGGAAAATTTGCGTAAACTCTTTTTGCGAGCTCCCAATCGTGTTTGTTTTTTTATCGTAAATAATTGCTCTTGAGCTCGTAGTTCCTTGGTCAATTGCCATAATATATTTTTTCTCTGTCATGTTCATTTCCTCCTTATAGTTGCAAGCGATTTCTTTATATACACATTGTAACCGTTTTTCCTCAAAAGAAAACGTCAACATTTTTGAAAAATTGAAATTTTTTGAAAGGTTTTCGGATTTGGTGCATTTCGGCCGCGCCGAAATGGTCTGACTTAAGCTAATAAAATCTGTTGCGTGACCTAACTAAGATGCAGCAACAGACTTAGGTCAGGATAAACCACTTTGCGTGACTTAACTGATTATGATTTCTCTACTTAGGTCACGCAACACCTATTTAAGTGCCCTAACATGTAGTTGGAACTCTCTTTAGGGCAAGCAAATCAAAATTTTACAGCAGTTCAATGCGGTGCATTTCGGCGGTGGCCGAAATGGCCTGACTTACGCTGATAAAGTCTGTTGCGTGACCTAACTAAGATGCAGCAACAGACTTAGGAGAAGGTAAACCACTTTGCGTGACTTAACTGATTATGATTTCTCTACTTAAGTCACGCAACACCTATTTAAGTGCCCTAACATGTAGTTGGAACTCTCTTTAGGGCAAGCAAATCAAAATTTTACAGCAGTTCAATGCGGTGCATTTCGGACGCAGCCGAAATGGTCTGACTTAATACCGATAAAATCCATTGCGTGACTTAACTAAGCTGCAGCAACGGACTTAGGGCAGGGTAAACCACTTTGCGTGACTTAACCGATTATAATTCCTCTACTTATGTCACGCAAAACTCATTTAAGTGCCCTAACAAGTAGTAGGCACCCTCTTTAGGGCACGCAAATCAAATTTTTACAGCAGGTTCAATGCGGTGCATTTCGGGCGTGGCCGAAATGGTCTGACTTGATACCGCTAAAGTTCATTTGATAAATAAAGTTCCATTTATAGAAATAAAAAAGTAGTTTTTGCGGACATTCAGCTAGAAAGGAGAGTGCAAAGTGATTTACAAAAAACGTGAAAAACCTTATAAATTGCTGATATTGGATTATTTAAAAAACCGAATTAAATTTTCTCAAGAGAACTGGAATGAATACCAGAACCAAGTAAAAGGTTATCAAGATGGTGAGTGTTTCTTTGATACATTGACAGTCACATTATCCAATGATTGTCTCGTTTTGAATGATTTACCGCTAGCAATCGGCAGCACAGATTTTCAAATTGATGCATTGATCATCACCGCGCAAGAAATCTTGCTATATGAAGTAAAAAATTATGGCGGAGAATATACTTACAACGATGGGTTTCTTGTATCTATCCCATCTGGAAAATCTTTTCATAGCCCAACAGAAAGAATCAATCGCCATACTTCATTGCTCCAAAGCTTATTGGAAACCCACCAAATGGACCTGCCCATTAAATCTTTTGTGGCGTTTGTGCATCCTGAATTTATGCTGTATGACGTGGAAAACATCCAAAAAATTCTGCTGCGCGCAACACTTCCAAAACATTTCAGAAAGTTAACTGGACAGTTAGAACCTCTTTCTGAAAAACATTTTCTTCTCGCTAAAACGTTATGCGAATTGTCTGCTCAAACAAAACCTTATTTAAATGGCATACCGGATTACACCTATGAGGAATGTAAAAAAGGCATTATTTGTTTAGGATGCGAGCAATTCATTCCAGAGATTGAGCTCAATAGCAAATTCTGCACATGCAAAGCATGCGGTCATAAAGAACGAATTTCAACTCTAATTTCCCGGCATGTGTTGGAATTCAAGTACCTGTTTCCAGATAAAAAACTAACTGTACCAGCTATTTACGATTGGTGTGGTGGATTGTGTTCTGAGAAAAGAATTCGTTCTGCCTTGCAAAAGGAATATGTGCTAATTGATATAGGAAGAGCTTCGTATTATGTATAATCAAAAACTAACCATCCTAAGCAGTTATCGCTTATAGATGGTTAGTTTTATTTAGGACGTTGCGTAACGTAACCCTTTAGATAGAACAACGTTAGGGCACGCAAAATGAATTTCCCTTCCCTAACCTGATGAACTTATGCGAGTTAAGGCACGATATCCGTTTTTCCCTGCCCTAAGCATGTAGAATAAACACCGTTAAGGTAGGCAAACCCTTTTCTCATCATTTCCAAAATCCAATCCGTTAAGCCCATACAGTGTAATGTCCTATTCTAAGCATTTAACTGCTGCACGATGCGCTGGATGTTTTTCATATCGAAAGGCGACAAGATTTCAGAGAGGACGTACACTTTAGCATCTTCGTAGTGGTCCTTTTCGGTGGGTTGCTCATTAGTAAGAATGAGATCGTAGTGTTTATTCGGCTGATAAGCCTCTACTCGTATGCCGTTGATATGCCGCATATTCAGTATCAGCAGCTGATTCAACGTTTCCGTATAAATACTCTCCATTTTTAAATCGATCCCAATTTGCACGATGGTGGTCATTTTAAAGGATACAATGGCCAGTAAACTACTGTATTTCAGCAATTCCATTTTTACCAGACTATTTTCTTCAGTTTCTTTGATTCCCAGCTTGCCTATACTGATAGTCAGCAATGTCTGTGCAAATGAAATCAAATCCCGACCAGTAAATTGTTTTTCTTTGGCTAGCATTTCGTCATAGTCATAGATTTCAATATCGCCTTGGAAGAAATACAGTTTTGTGTGAATATGAGATAAGTGATAATACATATCGCGCTCCAACATATACGGCAATCGGCGGAATTTGTATTGAATAATAATCGTTTCCACGATATAGGTATCGAGTACCGCAATCGGTGCACGACGATCCCGTTCCAAGCGATATTCGTGAAAATCGTGTTCGGTCAGGATAGGAAAAGCCAGTAAAAAAGCAAAGTGCAGCATCGCTTCTTCTTCATCGACTTCAATCGAATAACGGCTGAAGTAGCGCAAAACCATAATACGGATTTTTTGGTACAACGGATCTTCTAAATAAGGCTGCATTTGTTCGCGTAAATGGGTATACTGCTTCTCTTTACTATTGACACGGTTTTTACTGATAAGCATCCAAACGTTAAGACGCTGTTTGTTTTCAGGTTCAATCGCCACATGCAAAAAACTTTCCACGGCTTGGATCATTTGAGTGATTTGTTTATCGGAATGCGAAGTGAAAAGGGCATTTCTTTCCTCAATATAGCTGAAAAATTGAAAGTAGAAATACCGAATGTGCAACTCTTCCCCGTGCAGCTGACCGTTACGGATTTTGATGCCGAACTCTTTCAAATAGCTGTTCAATTCTTTGATTTTACGAAATAAAGAAGAATCACTGATCAGCAACTTTTGAGTCAGCTGAACAATCGAAAATTCTTGGTGTTTAAATAAAAAACGGATCAATTCCACTTTGACTGACTGATTCAAATAAAGCTGATAAATCTGCTGCAATGAATAGTCATCGCTCATGAACAACGAAATGGACTGTCCATCATAGTTGACTTGAACCTGATCAGCAAGCGCTTGAATCCGAAAAGAAATAGATTCCAAATCTTTATCCAGCGAAGCTTTAGCAACGGCCAAATGTTCTAGCATTTCCGCATAAGAGAGAGTCCCACCGTTCAACACGAGTTGTTTAAAAATCGTGACTTCTCTGATTTCATTTTTCTCAAGGAAGTGTTCAATCTTCATTTCCGTCATCCCTCACTTCTTGCCACGAAACCAAATTAGTGGCCGAAATCAATTGAGAAAAGGATGGATGGAAGAAATAATCTTTTTGCCGCACATCTTCCAACGTTTGTTTCGTTTGAATGGCCAACGCCACTGTATTGATTTTCTCTAAGATATTTGAAGTCGAAATCAGTTGTGCGCCAAGTAAAACGTGACTGGCTGCATCATAGATCCAATTGATCATGACGGTGTCGGCATCCGGCAGACTGGTTAAGCGCACTTCTTGCCGACAAGCTTTAACCGTTTGCCCAGTAAACAAACTTTCGGCTTCGGTTATACCGGTGCTGGCAATGTAGTAGCCAAATAAATGCGTTCCAATCGTACGCAAGGAACCTTTAAATTCCACTTCTGGTTGGATAAGATTCGCAGCCGCCACGATTCCTGTCCGGACAGCATTGTTTACCAGCGGAATGTACACCGTTTCGTCGTCTTCTCCAAAAGCCAGCTGGATGCAATCGCCAACAGCAAGCACATCTTTCGCCGACGTTTGCATATAGCGATCGACGGCAATGGTTTGGTCCCTGTGAAGATGAATGTGTTCATCCAAAAAGCGCAAGTCCGGTCGCACGTTTACCCCTAAGATAGCGGCATCGCTCTTAACCGCTTCATTGCCAAATCGAACCGTGACCTGCTGATCCGCTTCAGTTTCAATAGCCGAAACGGTTTGGTTCAAGCGCAAATCGATCCCTTGTTCCCGCATTTTCTGCTGCACAGGTTGGATCATCTCTTGATCAAAGTACTTGAACAACACGTAGTCCATGCTTTCAATCAATGTGACGTGCTTTTGCTGCTTGCTTAATAAATCAGCTGCTTCTGCTCCCACTTGACCCGCTCCAATAATGCTGACACTTTGGCTGGCTTCCATCTTGGCTAAAGCTGCTTCGGCTTCATGATGCCGTTTGTACTTCAAGACATTTTCATTATCGCTGCCTGTAATTTTTTGCGATAACTGGCTCGAACCCGTAGCGATGATCAATTTGTCATAAGCGATCGTCATTTCTTGCTCCTGGTAAAGATAGTCAACTGTTTTCTGTTTCGTGTGGATTTTTTCAACAGCCGCTGCTAAATAGCAACGAATATGCTGTTTTTCCAATTGCTCTTGAGTGATGAAATAAGCGTCTTTTAAATCGGAGATCCTATTTTCCCAGTACAAATGCAGACCATTCGGAATGTACCCTAAAGTCGGCTGCTTTTCCAGCAAAAGAATCTCTGCATCGGACTGTTTTTTACGAACCTCTAAAGCTGCCGCTACCCCAGCAAAAGAAGCCCCTATAATGACTACTTTCATACTATTACTCCTCATCCATGTGATTTCTCTCAAGTATAACACATAGCGGAAAACTTTCGCGCAGACGAAAGTTACCAGCTGGAAGAATTTGGACCATTTCGGTTGGGGCCGAAATGAACCGCATTGAAATGGTCTAAAAATTTGATTTGCGTGCCCTAAAGAGAGTGCCTAATCCTTGTTAGGGCACTTAAATAGGTGTTGCGTGACATAAGTAGAGAAATTATAACCTGTTAAGTCACGTAAAGAAGTTTATCCTGCCCTAAGTTTGTTACTGCCTCCTAGTTAGGGCAAGCAACAGACTTTATTAGCTCAAGTCAGTCCATTTCGGCTGCCTCCGAAATGAACCGCATTGAAATATTTTTAAAATTTGATTTGCGTGACCTAAAGAGAGCACCTACTACTTGTTAGGGCACTTAAATAGGTATTGCGTGACATAAGTAGAGAAATCATAACCCGTTAAGTCACGCAAAGAAGTTTATCCTGCCCTAAGTTTGTTGCTGCATCTTAGTTAGGTCACGCAACAGATTTTATTAGCTTAAGTCAGACCATTTCGGCGCGGCCGAAATGCCCAAAATCATCCTTATCTTTAAAACACAACAAAACCCTACCTCAACTAAGAGATAGAGTTTTGCTTCGTTTAATAGTTTATTTTTTGACCAATGTAAATTTTATTCACATCTTTAATGCCATTCTTGTCTTGCAGCTTCTTAACCGTTGATTTGACCTGAATGGCAATTTCACTTAGAGTATCACCTGATTTAACCGTATAGGTTCCACCACTCGAAGCAGCTGCTCCAGGCAACTTAAGGACTTGCCCAATATAGATCAAATTGGCGTTTTTAATGCTATTCAAGCTTTGCAAGGTAGCTACAGTTGTTCTCTGCTTAACGGCAATTCCGCTCAACGTATCACCCGACTGAACTGTGTAGCTCTTGCCAGTAATTTTATCGTTTGACGGTTTACTAGGAGCAGATACCATACCACCCAATACTTGTTTATCAAATCTCGCTAAATCGTTTGCTTCAATAATTGAAATGATTTTCCTTTGGTAATGCGGATCCGTCGCATAGCCCGCTTCGTGAATGGCTTTAATCTGTTTTTTATAATTTGTTAAACCTAAAGCATGTTTGTAGCGGCTGTTTACATTTAAAAATACGCCGTAATCTTTAATCGAAGTTGCCCAGTCAGGATAGGATCTGAAATTAGCGGTAATATAATAAGTTATACCGCCAGACACTTCCCAAGTAGCCATATTCGCCGCATTCCCGCCATAATCGCCTTTGATGCCAAATAAATTATTGTGATTAGCAGCAAGTCCAGATGTGCCCCACGCTGATTCTAGCGCTGCTTGTGCGATAGCCACCGATGGCAGAACCTTGTAGACGGGCCACAATGCTGTAGCCTCTCCTTTCACTTTGTTGATAAAGCCTTCTGTTTGTGCGCTCATTATTCATTCCTCCTTTTGATTCTTTATACAAATCAAATACTACAATAATAACGACAAATAGCCCAATAACTGTAACCCCTGCAAATAAAAATACTCAAATTCCTAATAGTTGGTTATTTTATATAGCAGCCTCAGTAAACCTAAAAACAATCACACTGCCGCTTCCAGTAATTGCAGGAGTTAACTTCATTCTCCTATCTGTGCTTACTTTTTTTTGTTTTTGAAATCCTGCCTCTAACCAGGAATTACCAAAAAATAAAAAAAGCCTACAAAGGCTTTTTTTACATATAAATTTTTAAAACTTCTATCTGTACTTTTCTGAGTGACTTAGCTTCAGTAAACTACTGGATGTCCTCTTTTACATTGAGAATCGTTAAACTGTCTTCAAGAAAAATTTCTTTATCTTTATGACTAAAAGTTAAGCTATCTCCCGAGATCAGCTCATAAATCGTTTGTTGTTCAGATAAGATAATTTTAAGCCACCTGTCTTTAAAATGAATTTTAAAACGTAACTCCTGCCATTCTTTTGGTAATCTAGGCGAAAAAGTTAATCTATCTTCATAGATGGCCATTCCTGCAAATCCATACACCATACTCATCCACGTTCCGCCCATATTAGCAGCATGAATTCCATCTTTTGTGTTTCCTTGTTGGTCAACAAGATCCATTAATGCTGTATCCATAAAATAACGATAAGCTTTTTCTTTCTCTCCGATTTCACTCGCCATCATTCCAAAAATAGATCGGGACAAAGAAGAATCATGAGTTGTGATGGATTCATAATAATGGTAATCCCGTATTTTTTGCTCTTTAGAAATGTTTTTAGAGTGCAGCAGTTGAGCTAAAACGACGTCTGCTTGCTTATTCACTTGGTAACGATAAATCATCAATGGATGGTAATGTAACAACAAAGGATATTTTTCCTTAGGTGTATTTTTAAAATCCCACACAGTTTTCTCAAAAAATGTATCGTCCTGTTTCGTTAATTTTTTTTCTTGATCAAATGGTAATTTCATTTTTTCAGCAGCTTCTTCCCAAAGCTGAATTTCACTACTATCAATCGTTAATCTTTCGACTATCTCTGAGGTCTCTTCTCCGGGTTCGCTTAACACTTCTTTAGCCAATTTTGCAGCATACTCTAAATTCGTTTTAGCCATTAGATTCGTGTAATAATTATTGTTAACAATAGCCGTATATTCGTCTGGACCTGTTACTCCATTAATGCAAAAAGTATTCCCGCTTTTGGGAATATAATCGCCAAATTCTATCCAAAAACGAGCTGTTTCCACTAGGATTTCTAATCCTTCATGGTATCTAAAGTCTAGGTCATTTACAGCTTCTAAATACAATTTTACTCCATAAGCAATATCGGCATTAATATGAAACTGTGCTGTGCCTGCTGGATAATAGGCACTGCATTCTTCTCCATTAATGGTCCGCCATGGAAACAACACTCCTTGTTCCACACCTAACTCTCGCGCCCGTCTTCGTGCATTTTCCAAAATAGAATAGCGGTACATTAGCAAAGACTTTGCAATATCCGGTTGAGTATAAACAAAAAAGGGCAGCATGTACATCTCTGTATCCCAAAAGTAATGCCCCTCGTACCCATCACCAGTCAGTCCTTTAGCCGGAATGTTGGTTAGACCGTCTCGTCCAGCAGCTTGGTTTAAATGAAATAAATTGAACCGCAATCCTTTTTGCAATACTGTATCGCCTTTGATTTGAATGTCACTTTGTTCCCAAAAGGCATTCATGGTTTTTAAGTGTTTTTCTTTAAGTTTCTCGTACCCTAGTTTTTCAACTTCTTGTAAGGTTTTTCCTAATGTTTTAATCATTGTACTGTCTTGTTCAGCTGCTGAATAAAAAGTACTATAGCCGGTAAACACTTCAATGGCTTCTGTCTTTCCTTCTGTAACATTAAGGGTGATTTCATTTAGAATGTAATCATCGGTCGCTCTACGTTGAGGTTTTTCATTAGACGAGGAGACACTAACTAGCTGTCCGGTTGCTAAATGCAAGTTGCTGACTTCTGTGGCGGCTACTAAAAAAGCTTGATTTTCTTCATAGCTTAAGCAAGTATGAAAGTCGCGCTTTTCACGTTTAACCACTCGAGGATCATCTATTAAGTCTCCAACAACGGGAGAGACGTTTACATCACCATCCAAACAGCTTTTAAAGATGATCTCTCCACTGAAGTTTACTGGTGTTAGCGTATACGAAATGGCTAATATTTCAGGTGTATCATAAGAAACAAATCGCTCAATCACCACATCGACTATTTTCCCATTTGCGTTTTTCCACGTAAAGAAACGTTTAAGAATTCCTTCTTTCATATTTAAAACACGTTTATGGTTTAAGATGGTTCCTGCCCCTAAATGAAACCACTCTCCATCAATCGAAAAGCTCATTTCTTTTCCATTAGGAACTTGACAAATCGTTTGTGTATGTTTAGCATAACCAAAGGCCGTTTCTCCATAAATAATCGGTGCAGATTCAAAAAAGCCATTTACATAGCTTCCTTCATTTACAGTAAAGTTTTTATTTAAATAGCTTTCTTCTAAGCTGCCTCGCGTACCAATGTGCCCATTCCCTAAAGAAAAGAGGGTCTCATTATGAGCAATTAAAGCCGGATCAACCTTTTCTTCCCAAATTTCCCATTCTGTTCCTTTCAATAACTGGTTCATTCACTCTCTCCGTTCTTTTCCTCTCATTATTTATACAATATAAAGTATTCACCGTTTTGAATTGTTTTTATGTTTTTACCTGCCATGATATAGCTTTAATCAAAACAACTCTTTCTCGTTCAAGAATGTTGTCAAACATCCTCTTTAAAGAGAAGGAGTTGTTTTATATCGGTTCATTGCATTGTATGCGTTATCAAAATCATTTTAAACATTACGTAGTTCTGCTATTGCTTCTTCTTCAGTCTCTCCTTCTTCAAGCAGCAATTGTTTTTTCTCTGCTACCTTGAAAAAAGGCATATAGATAAAGTAAGAAGCGACAATAGATAAAACTGAGAAAATAGCTGCAGGGATATTTCCATTTGTAGCTAGATAAGCTCCAATTACTGGTGGCGTCGTCCATGGAACTAAAAAGACGATTGCTCCAATAATTCCTAATTTTGTTAGTATATAGGCAATAGTTCCTAAGATCATAGGTGTTAAAATAAATGGAATCATGATGATCGGATTCATTACTATTGGAAAACCAAAGATTACCGGTTCATTTATAGCAAAAATAGCTGAGGGTAAAGATAAACGACCTAGTGATTTATACGTTTTTGTTTTTGATCTCATCATATTTAAAACCAATCCAATAGTTGAACCAGTACCTCCGAGACACATAAATACAATCCAAAATCCATCAACTACAACATGAGGTAAAGGCGTGCCTGCTTGGAAAGCCGCTGTATTCGCAGCTAGATTACTTAAAAAAATGGGAGTAGCAATTCCAGCTAAAGCATGATCACCGTGAATACCAGCTGACCATAAAAGACAAACTAGAAGTGAATAAATAATTAAACCAGGTATACTATCTAGGCCAAATACTAGTGGCTGAAAAACGGTTTGAATAATGGCATTTAGATCGACTCCTATAATCACTCGAGCAATCCAAATTACAGTAATAATGACAAATGCTGGAATCAAACTAATAAAAGATTGAGCAACAGCAGGCGGAACTCCTTCAGGCATTTTAATGGTTATATTATTACGAATAAAGAATCGGTAGACTTCAACAGTAAACAAAGAGACAATGATAGCTGTGAACATTCCTACAGCTCCCAAGGAATCAATATCTAATGTATTTTCTTTTGACAGTGTAGCTAGCAAAAAGGCTACCAACGTAATCACAGCATTAGAAATCGGCTCTACATCTAATTGTTCTCCCATGTAATAACCAATTCCAATAGCGGAGATCAATCCCAGCATACCAAATGTGACATTTACAGGTGCATTTAATATCTCTGAATAGGGAGAAATAAAATCCATCCATGCTTGTATCGGGAGATTTCCGATAATTAAGAAAAAACTTCCAATAATGGTAAATGGAATCGTGATGGAAAGTCCATTACGTATAGCAATCAATCGCTTATTTTGACCAATCTTAAACAGAACAGGAACAATTTTATTTTCGAATACCTCTAACATATACCATCTCTCCTCTGATCATTTTAATGTTATAAACGTTTTTTAAATTTCAAATTATAGCATTCCATCCAGCACCACTGTACAGTTAGTATGAAGTCTCAATGCTGTTACTGGCCAATCTTCAGTTATCTTACTTTCCATTAGTTTTTTTACAGCTTCTTTTTTTGTTTCACCGCTTGCTTCAAGGATAAGGTACTTAGATTCTAATAGTTGTTTGATTCCTAATGTAATTCCTTGACTAATCATTACATCTTGTTCAAAGTATTTCTGGCCTACTTTTTTAGTTATGTCATTCAAGTCTACAATGTGAGCCAAACTTTCAAAACTAGTACCCGGTTCGTTAAATCCTAAATGTCCGTTTACTCCCACTCCTAATAAAGAGAGCGTTATCCCACCATGTTTTTTAATATACTCATCTGCTAAATTGCATTCTTTTTCCAAATCTTCAGACGTAGCATTAAAAAAATGTACCTGTTCTTCAGGAATGTTCGCAGGATCAAACAAATTCCTTTTCATATAAGATAAACAACTTCCCTCATTAAAACTATCTAATCCCACCCATTCGTCCAATCCAATATAATAAGCGTCAGACAAGTTGATTTCTTTTTCCTTATGAGCTTTTACCAGCAGCTCTAGTGTCCTAACAGGAGTGTCGCCTCCCGCAAAGCAATAAAGAGAATGAGGGTTCTCCTTTAACACTTTAATGATTATTTCGCTTGCTGCCTGACTGAGTTCTTCATAATTTTTGGTTTTTATTAAGTTAAAAGGTTGCATCATTGGTCCTCCTTTCTTTATTTTTTGATTTAAATTGAGGCAAGTACTCTTTATGCGCCTCCAGTAGTTCATCCAGCATACGTTTTGCATCTGTATCACTATTGACTAATGGATTGATCGTCATTGCTAATAAGGCTGTATCATAATCTCCCGTTACGGCAGCTTCTATTGCTGTTCTTTCAAATGATTTGATTTGTTGAACTAACCCTTTGATTGGAATAGGCAGCTCTCCAGTGGTTAATGGGATTGGACCATGACTGGTAATCACACAATTTACTTCTACAGCTGAATTAGGATCAATATCTAAGATAGCTCCATTGTTACGTGTATTAACGGTTTGGATATCTCTTTTATCATTGTAAATAGAATTAATTAAATTACATGCTGCCTCACTATAATAAGCTCCTCCTCTTTGTTCTAATTCCTTTGGTTTTACAGATAGATTAGGATCTTTATATAGTTCGAATAAATCTTTTTCTACTTTTTTTACCACTTCTGCTCTTGTTCCTTCATGCTCAAACGATTTCTTCTGTTCTTCTAGCATTCTTGATGTTTGGTAATAATATCTTAAATAACCAATGGGAATCATTCCAAGTTTTTTTAAAAATTCTGGCTCCCAGCCAATTTCTTCAATGTTTTTTAATCCAATAGCTTCTTCTTGGCCCACCATTTTTTCCATAACTTCTTTAGTCACATCTTTGCCTCTTAAATAAATCTTTTTAGCAAAGACCATATGGTTCAATCCGGTAAATTCAACAAAAATCTCATCTTTGTCAACGTTTAATAATTCAGCTATGCCTTTTTCGATTCCAATGGGGCCATTACACAATCCAACCACTTTTTTTATATTGCTGTATCTTAATACGGCTTCCGTAATCATTCCTGCAGGATTAGTAAAATTGATCAACCATGCATCTGGACAAAGTCGTTCCATATCCGAACAAATATCTAAAATAACTGGAACAGTTCTTAACCCTTTGAATAATCCGCCTGGGCCATTTGTTTCTTGTCCAATCGTATTGTATTTTAAAGGAATTTTTTCATCTTTTTCTCTAGCATCTAATTGTCCTACACGAAATTGAGTCGTAACAAAATCTGCATTTTTTAGCGCTTCTTCCCTATCAAAAGTCAAATGAATATGAATAGGCAATTTGGCTTTCTCTACCATTCTTTTGGCAAGATCTCCAATGATGTTGAGTTTTTCACGTCCTTTCTCTATGTCTACTAGCCATATTTCCTTAATTGGTAATTCATCATACCGATTAATGAACCCTTCAATTAATTCAGGAGTATAACTAGAACCCCCACCTATCGTAACAATTTTTATACCTTCCACAATATAACCTCCTTGAAAATTATAACGCTTTCATTTGTTCGGTTTTATTATAATATAAAAATTATGGATAGTTACATTTACCAGTTGTTTAGGATACCATCTTGACTTTTGGAACCCGTTACATTACAGTAACAGGGCGTTCTACATTTAATTTACAAAACTGAAAGGACTGATTAACATGTTGTTTTTAGACTATACCCCTGAGCTAACTCCTCTAGATAGAGACATATATAAGTATATTTCTGCTCATTTGGAACAGGTTATTTATATGAGAATACGGGATTTAGCCAGTAATACACACACCAGCCCTACAAGTATCTTACGTTTTTGCAGAAAGTTTGAATGTGAAGGGTATTCAGAATTTCGTATTAAATTAAATATATATTTAAAAGAAAATCAAACAACGTCCTTTGAAGGAATAGATGAAATGGCAATGATCGATTTTATTAGCAGAACAACCCAGCCGTTGTACCAAGAAAGAATAAAAGAAGCCGTAGACTTACTAAAGGACAAAGAATTGATTTTATTCTTAGGATTAGGTTCTTCAAATATTATAGCTGCATATGGTTCGTTATATTTTTCTTCCATTTTTAATATCGCTTTAAGAATTGAAGATCCGGTAAACTTACCTATCGATTATGTATCAAAAAGCTTATCTAAAAAAATTTGCATTATTGCTTTATCTGTATCTGGAGAAACCAACGAAATTATTAATTGTTTAAATCATCTTAACTTTACTAACAGCTCCATCATCTCCATTACAAATAGCTCTAAATCGACAATTGCCCAATTATCTGATGTAAATATTCCTTATTATATTTCCAAAGAATACAATAAACATGCAGATATTACTTCTCAAATTCCTGCATTATATACTATTGAATTTTTAGCTAAAGAAGTTAGAAAAGCACATAAGAAAAAATCTAATAAGTAATGGTATAAAACTGATGATATTTTCTTGATTCCAGATCTTAGCCTACTGACAAATTTCTTGAACCAAACTATTCCTATCTAAAGAAACATAGGATTAAGTTTACTTAACTCATATATTCCACAATAAAAGAAACAGCTCTTTAAAAAAGAGCTGTTTCTTTTTATTGTGACGTAGTTTAAAGAAAAACCATTTTAAACCTTTTTTCATTTAAAACGTGAACGTGTTTTTACATTTCTAAACTTGTTCAAAAACACCTTAACCATATATGATACCGCTTCAAATCCTGTTATGATATTTTCATCAGCTGATTGAACGTTTCAAATAAGCGCTTAGCAAGAGTTCAAATACTAGTAGAACAGAACCTTGAACTACTCCCACTTATTTTGTCACTTAGAAGTGGGAGATTCTTGGAAACAAAGCAGACTTAACAGCGGATGTCTTTGCTGACAGAGGTTACTTTTATTGGCCAAGCGATTCCCATAGTTCCTATGGTTTGGTTTATTATACATGTTGTAGGGAATGTAGTCCTTCATGTAGGATATTCTGGCTCGCATTGAGGTCCCGATCGTGAAGGGTACCACACTTTAAACAAATCCACTCTCTTATCTCAAGAGATTTCTTTCCGTCAGGATGGCCGCAAGAAGAACACAGTTGGCTGGAAGGGAACCACCGGTTCACTTTTACTATTTTTCTTCCGTGCCACTTGGCTTTGTAGGCTAGTTTATCCACAAAAGCCGTCCAAGACACATCCGAAATAGATTTAGCGAGATTATGGTTTTTCTTCATGCCTTCCACATTCAAGTCTTCGATACAGATGATATCGTGATTTTTGATGATCTCTGTACTCAACTTGTTCAAGAAGTCTTCTCGCTGGTTGGCGATTTTTCCGTGGAGTTTTGCCACTTTTATTCGTTGCTTTTGGTAATTTTTCGCTTCAAAGAGGTCTTTTTCGTCTTTTTTTGCTTGCTCCTGTCTTCTAGACAGTTTCCTTTGTTCCCGTTTGAGTTTCTGTTCCATCTTGGAAGTGAAACGGTGATTGTCTCGTTTTTCTCCTGTGGACAAGATCGCAAAATTCGTAATCCCCAAATCGATGCCGACTGCAGAACCTGTTAAGCGAAAAGGCGTCACCTCTGTTTCACACAAAAGCGATACAAAGTACTTTCCAGAAGGATTCCGACGAACTGTGGCACTGATGATCTTGCCTTCCACTTCGCGGCTTTTAGCAAACTTGACCCACTTCAGTTTCGGCAGCTTTACATAGCTCCCAACGACTTCGATGGAAGAGTTCCCATTGTTTACATTATTTTTGGCTGTGTAGGATTGGTTAGCGTGTTTCTTCGCCTTGAAGCGTGGATGCTGGTTTTGTTTTTTGAAGAAGCGGTCGAATGCGTCCGCCAAATCCCGAAGAGAAGACTGGAGGGCCGTACTGTCGGCTTCTTTGAGCCAGCAGGTTTCGTCTTGTTTTTTGAGATGTGTCAAAAGGGCAGAACACGTGTTGTAGGACAATCCTTTACCGGTTTCTTTGTATTGTGTGTTCCACTGGTTCAGAAAGTGATTATAGACAAAACGAGAACAGCCGATGGTTTTGTTTAGACATGTTTGTTGTTTTTTGTTTGGATAAAGCCGGTAACGGAACGACCTGAACATATGTTCTACCCCTTTTTAAATACAGTATACTCTACAAAGGATTTTTAAGCAAGGAAAGGCTTACGTGATTGATAATCACAACCATTTTGAGCTAAAGCTCAAACGAAAGGTATCTCCTACTGATAGAAGTGGAAGTCTTCTGTCGAATAACTTAAAAAACGAGGAGAAAAGCCATGAAAAAGAATGATACTTTTCTAGAAAAATTAGACCGTGTTTTAAGTCCAATCGGGAATAAATTGGGTAACCAGGTTCATTTAAAAGCCATTTCTACAGGGATGATGTTCGGGTTGCCGTTCATCGTGGTGGGTTCGCTATTCTTGATTTTTGCCAACCCTCCGATCAATCTGGACTTATACAATCCAGAAACAGCCAACTTTTTTGTCCGATTTTTAGCAAGTTGGAAAGAATTTGCTGTTGCGAATTATGACTTGCTAACAGCTCCTTACAATATGACAATGGGCATTTTTGGTTTGATTTGTGCTTTTGGTATTGCTTATTCATTGGCACGCGACTATCAATTAAATGCCGCGATGAACGGAATGATGTCCGTTTCCATTTTCATGTTAGTAGCTGCCAACAGTGTCGAAGGACAAATCTCAACTGAATTCCTTGAGACTAACGGTTTATTCGTAGCTATTATTATCGGATTAATTGTCGTAGAAGTTACTCGGATGATTGATCGGCTGAACTGGAAGATCACGATGCCGGATTCTGTTCCTACTGCAGTGACTGCTTTTGTGAACTCCTTGCTTCCTTTACTTTTTAATATCATTCTTATCTATGGAGCAAATTTAATTATCATTGCTTTAACCGGCAGTACTTTCCCAGAATTCATTATGTCGATTCTCACACCTGCTTTAGGATTTGCCGGCAACCTTTGGGGCTTTATCGCTATTGTTACATTCGGCAACTTCTTATGGTTGTTCGGTATCAACGGCTCTTCTATTATTTTTCCGATTCTTTTCTCAATTGGAATCGCCAATACCGGTATCAACAGTGAATTAGTTGCTAATGGGCAACAACCAGATGTGGCGATGAACCTGCAAATGTTCCGGATTTCTGTTTTAGGCGGATCCGGCGGAACATTGGGCTTGATTATTTTAATGATGCGCAGTAAATTGACGCATCTTAAGACCTTAAGCAAAATTTCGATTGTTCCAGGAATCTGCGGGATCAATGAGCCAATTATCTTTGGATTGCCTATCGTATTTAACCCCATCTTGGCTATTCCCTTTTTGATCACGCCAATCATTAACTTGGTCCTGACCTATTATGCTCAACTAAGCGGAATTATTTCTATGGGATATATTATTGATCCTTCTTTCACTCCATTCTTCGCCCAAGCATACTTAGCAACAATGGACTTTAAAAATGTTCTCTTTTATTGCGCTTTGATCATTTTAAGTATCTTCATTTACTACCCGTTCTTTAAAATTTATGAAAACAGTTTAAGCAAAGAAGAAGTGCTTCAAAGCTAAAAAAAAGAAACAAGGCTCAGTTATCATCGCTTATATGATAACTGGATCTTGTTGTTTTATTTAAAAGTCTAACCTATGAAACAGAAAATAAGATTTTTTAATTTATTTGAACCAATCAAAAATAGAAAAGGTCGTCTTTTTATATACTTTATTGTAAGCTGCTTTTTTTGGATCTTTTATCCAACCTGTGCCTTTTTTTCCGTAACCCGGTATGACAGTTTTTTTAACCACCCTTTTAGCTTTCCCTGTAGTCCGGGCGCTAATCGATTTTTTTATATTGGGTTTTCTCATTCCTATTTTCATTACTACAACACGCTCCTTCTTAAAACTCACCTCAAGGGTGCTCGATATCCAGCAGCTTGCGCTTCTTCTATTGAGGTAAAATAGGCAACAGGATTTGTAGTTCTGTCATAATACGTACTACCCGGTACATGATAGATTCCCGAACTGCTTCCTTTAATTAAGCCGTTTACTTGAGCATCCACATATGATCCAGCACTGGAAGTTGTTGGGTTTTCGTTTTTAGCTTGTTCTCGCTGTTCAGCCTCTTTGGTTGCTTTTTTATTCTCTTCAGCAACAAGTTCTTCTTCGGCTTTTTGAGCTTCTTCAGCTTCTTTTGCTTTCTCAGTAGCTATCCTAGTTTCTTCAGCACTTATAACTTTATCAACTTCTTTTAGTCTATAAGTTAAGTTTGTATTCTTTACAGCTAATGCAGAAATTAACGTGGAGGCTGCGTTATAAGAATCTCTATTTTTATCTGATTTTACTTTTTCTAAAGCGGCAACAGCTTTTTCATTTTTATCTTCTTCTGAGACTACAAATTTTTCTACTTCTGCTAATCGTGCATCTAAATCAGAGTCTTCTAGGTCAATAGAAGAAACAATAGAAAAGGCTTTATCGTAATTTTCTCTCGTCTTATTTTCTTCTGCTGCTTCTACTGCAAGAGTAGCTTCTTTCGTTTTTTCTTCTTTAATTAAATATGTATCAATAACTTTTAAACGTTTGGTTAGACCTTCATCTTCTAGTGCAAGAGCAGCTACTAGTGTGTAGGCCTTATCATAGTTTTCTCTATTTTTATCTTGTTCAACAGCTTCAACGGCTACAGTGGCTTCTTTTAATTGAGCAAGTTGTTTTTCTTTTTCTTTCTTTTCTTGTTCTTTTTGTTCTTCTTTTTGCTGCTGTTGTTCTATTGCTACTCGTTCTGCTTCTTGGCTTTCAACTTGTGGAATACTAAAGCCAAATAGCAAGATGCCAACAAATAAAATAGCAAATGGCACTTTTTTACTTCCTTTATTGACAACACTTTTAACAATGGATATTAATCCAATTAAAAAAATAAACATTCCAGAAATGACTAAGGAAAAAAACAACTCTCCAGAAGCAACAATAATACCTGCAATAATACTTAGAAACGCTGTAATAGTATACTTAATACCTTTTTTCCATTTCGTATATTTAAACATGAAATAAATCCCGGCAGGGTAAAATACACATAACCATATAATAACTTTCCAATTTTTCATAAAAAATCCCCTTCTATTTTATATTAATAATAAAACGTATGAGGATATACCAGCTCTTTTGATTCTCCTTTCTTTGTTTATATCGATAATAACGGTAAATAAAAGAAAGAATTAAGTAATACTATATTGAGTGGATTCTTTCTGAGAGTATAAGAATTATTTCAGCTTTTAAAGCAACCGCAAAGCCATAGTTATCTCCAGTATAAAATAGATAACCATGGCTTTTTTTTATTATCTTCTTTAAAAACATTTGTTTCCAAAGACCCGTACATCTTTAACTCCAACTATTTAATTCAATAGTTAAAGTTTCAGTTTTTAAAGCGATTGATTTCTGTACGCGATCGTCTAATTTTTTCAATGGAGCTTTCATAATCTTTAGCAGCATAGGCGTAGAAAAGTACATCTACTGCAATAAATTGAGCATGTAAAGAACTAGTTGCACCACGTTTATTCTCATTTTCATATGGTCTTACAGTTTGCAAAGAATAAGTCACTCGATTGGAGAGCGGATTATTTCCAAATTGAGTTAATCCAATTGTTTTAATATGGTATTTTTCAGCTACTTTAATCAACTCGATAATTTCTCGTGTTTCACCTGAATTAGAAATACTAAAAAAAACAGCATTTTTGGGAGCGGATGTCAGCATAGTAAGCAAACTATGAGAGTCAGTAGGACAAATACAAACTTTCCCAATTCTACTCCACTTTTGAGCTGTGTTCTCAGCTACTAGATGTGATGATCCAATTCCATATACATAGATAATTGAGGCCGTATATAAAAGTTCCACTATTTTTTCAATATCGTAATCATTCATTAAAGAAATTGTTTCTTCCATTGATTTAAAAGCATTGCCTAATAGTTTACTCTTAATTTCATTAATGGATTCTTCTGATTGTATATCTGCATAATCTATTTCGTCGGCTGAAACAATTTCAGCTGATAAATCGACTTTTAATTTTGTGAATCCGTTTATGCCGATTCGGTTGCAAAATCGTATCACAGCGGTAGAATTGGAATCAGATGCTTCGCCCAATTGAGCGGTTGTCATTTTAATTGTTTCTTCTGGGTGCTGTAAAATAAAATTCCCAATCTTTTTTTCTGAATTTGGAAGTTCGCTTAACACGCTCCTGATCCTGCCTAAAATATTATTTCCGACCATTTTTTTCACCTCATATTATCAAAGATTACAGGAATTTCATGAAGAAATCAATCTATTGATAATAAGTAACTTTTCCAAGTATTGCTGCTTTTTTTGCTCCGGTGGCACTTGGAACATTACTAGGTAAGTGATGCAATGTTTGGTTCGCTAAAATCGTCATTGCAATGGCTTCTTTTGCTTCTGAAGAAAGTCCGACTTCTTCTTGAATCATTACATGTACTTCAGGTAATTGTTCTTTAATCATTTGAACTAAAGTGTCGTTATAGCTTCCACCGCCGCTTATAATCAAATCTGTCGATTGATCTATAAATGGCTTCGCATTTACAGCAATTGCTTGTGCAGTAAACATAGTGACGGTTGCTATTAAATCATTTGGTTTTATTTTTCCTTGCCACTTTTCTAGTAAAGCTTGTGTATATTCTTTGCCAAACTCTTCTCTTCCAGTCGTTTTCGGATAATGCCTCTTAATGAATGGATGTTCCATCATTTCATTTAATACTTCTTCATTTACTTTCCCTAATGCAGCATAATGACCATTTTCATCGTATTTTTTTTGATAAAACACCTCACACAATTCATCAATGATCATATTTCCAGGTCCTGTATCAAAAGCTGTAAGCTCTTCTAATTCAGCTGAACTAGGAATAACTGTAACGTTCCCTATTCCGCCAATATTTTGTAGTAAACGGGTCCTTTTTTCATCACGGTATAAAACGAATTCAGAATAGGGCACAATCGGAGCTCCTTGTCCTTTTAATGCCATGTCTCGCGTTCTGAAATCAGAAACAACCGTTGTTTTGACTTCTTCACAAATAACTGCTGATTCGCCAATTTGAAGTGTTGAGGCAACTTGAGATACGTCTGGAATAGGCAAATGAAAAATTGTCTGTCCGTGAGAAGCAACAAAGTCTAACTGTGATAAGGGGAATTCAGCTTTTTTACAGACTTCTTTAACGGCTTCACTAAATAAATAACCTAATTCAAAGTTTAAGCTGCAAATCTTATCAACAGAAGACGTTTGTATAGAAAGTACATCTTTGATTTTTGCTATCGTTTCAGTTCCTAACGGGTACGTAATAAAATCGATTAAATTAACTGTAGTTTCTGTATTTGTGCCTTTTATTTCAACTAAAGCTGCATCAATACCATCTAGAGAAGTTCCTGACATTAACCCTACTGCAAACGCCATTTCATCACTCCTTATTTCTTAATGTATTGATTTCTTTCTGCATCTCAATCATTTGAAGAATCAAGGTCTGCTCAGCCATTGAAGTCATTAATTGATCTTGAGCATGAATTAACAACAAACTAATGTTTACATCGTTGCCCCGAACTTCATCTTGTACTAATTTAGTCTGAGTATTATGTGCTAAATTCATTTCTTTTTTGCATTCTTCCATCAAACGATCAGTTTCTTCATACTCATTTAAACGAGCTTTTTCAAGAGCTTCATAAGCTAATGCTCGAGCATTTCCTCCATGAATAATAATTTCAAAAATAATAGTTTCTAAATCTTCCATTTTTTTAAACTCCTTTTTGTTGTTTTAGAACTAGAAAAGCAGAAAATACTCATCTATGTAGACCTTTTTCTTTTAAAATCATTTAAAGATCGTCCTTTTTTAAATGAAATTTGAATTTTTGCCAAGGTTTTACATAATCTAATAAAAAGTGTTCATCTTCAACAACGTGACCGACAACATTGGTTTTTCCAGAATTTTTCATCGCTTGTAAAGCAACTTGTAATTCGCCGGCATAATGAGCATAAAGAGATGTTTCAATGATAACATCTCCTCTCTGAAGGTCCTTAGTGTTAAAAGGAACGAATTCATGTCCTTTATACTTTACACGGCTTTGTGTAGAACGAATGACATAATCTGAAACATCACCTCGATTAAAATGCAATTCTTCTAAAACGATTTTTTTCTCCGTTTCTGGAATGTCTTCAACCAGTTCACAATTTAAGGTTAATTGATAAGGATCGATTTCACTTAATGCTTTTAATTCTTCTTCTGCTGCAAATGCATTAGCGATAATCACATCATCAATCACTTCTGTAGCCCATAAATGTTTTGCTTGAACTACTATTGGCAATTCGCGATGCATTTCCAATGTACATAATCCTTCGTCTACTGGCCATGGACCGATATGAGCTGACGGAGAGTTAACAAATGCTGCAGTCGTGATGCCCTGTTTCTTGTATTGCTTACTGGTTTCGATAAAGTGGTCATAGTTCAAGCCGGTATACCGATGAGGATAAAAATTATGGCATCCCATTAACTGATCAGCATTAGCTTGATAACTTAAAATATTGTCTAAATATTTCGTACCGCTGCTAATGTTCAATTCAATTTTTAGTCCTTGAGGATTAAAAGTCATAATAGACTCCTCATTACCGGTATATCCCATATCTAAACGGATTCCATCCGCTCCTATTTCTTTAAAAAAAGTTAGATCTTGGTAGCTGATATTTAATTCTCCAAATACTTTAGGACTGACATCAGCAATTACCTCCATCTTTTTTTCTTTTGCAAATGCAATGACTTCTGTAAATTCTTTAACTACTTCTTCCTTATTGCCTTCTACAGAGAGTAAGCAAGTAAAAACTCTTTTAAAATTATAGCGAGCAGCCAGTTCAATGTAATCTCTGATTTCTTCAACCGTACTATGATTGGGGTATACGGATATGCCTAATCGTCTCATTTTATCTTTCTCCATTTCTTTCTTATTCATACTATCACTCGAATAGATTTTATCGCTTGGTCTATTTTGTATATGTTCTAGTTACTTGCTAGCAACTTTCGTCTTCTTTTTAGCTGTCTTAGGAAACTGGTCTGAGCGGATCATCCCTTTTATTTCATTCTTTTCGATCATAATACGGCCTGTTTCAAAAAACATAATTGCAAACAAACCGGAAAGTACATACAATAGGTTCTTTCCAATATCAGGAATTGAATCAAAAAATACACTCGGAATTAAAACAATCAGAAAAGCTGCAAAACCAAAAATCCATCGATTGATAAAGATTCCTTTTTTTTGTAAGATATTCACTAACTTTACTCCTATCAAAATAAAAAGAATAAGTACCAGTATGATAATCAATTTCATTTTTTCCCCTCCTATTCTAGAATGAAAAGGACTGATTAGTTTATCCTAAACAGCCCTCTCCCACTTATCTTGAACTGGTTACTGCATTTACTTCGTTAAACTCATTTTCTTGTACTTCTGTATTTTCTTCTTCTAGCATTTTCTTATCATAGACTTTGACAAACGGATAGTAAATCAAACTAGCAATAGTTATGTTGATTAATACTAAGACAGCCGCTTTCCAATCATTTCCTGCAGATAAGAATGCTCCAATTGGTGCTGGTAATGTCCATGGGGCATTAACAGAGAATCCATTAATAATACTAAATTTCACTGCAAAATAACTGATAGTTGTCGTTACTGACGGAGCTACCACAAACGGAATAGCCAGTATCGGATTCATCACGATTGGTGCTCCGAATATCAAGGGTTCATTGATATTAAAAATAGCTGGAATAATTGAAAAACGTCCTACTTGCTTTAAATAAACAGATTTTGTAAATAATAATAAGATACATAAAGACAATGTCGCACCAGATCCACCAACCCATACTAACCATTGATAGAATTGTTCTGGAGCAATATAAGGCAATTCATTCCCCGGAGTACCACTGATCAATGCTTGTCCATTTGCTTCAAGCATGACTAACCACATGGGTCTAACGATCGAACCGATAACACTCACTCCATGCACACCTGCTGCCCATAATAAAGTAATCAATACAACCGGCAATAAGACTCCTAACAAATTATTGCCTAAAATATTATTTAATGGTGAAAAAATGTTGATTAAAATTTGATTGATATCAAAGTTAAGCAATACACGAATAATCCAAACAAAAACAATAACGAATGCTCCAGGAATCAGAGCTTCAAAACTTCGCGCAACAGATTCAGGTACTTGCTCTGGCATCTTGATCATTAAATTCTTTTGTTTGAAAAATCGTAATACTTCAACTGCAAAAATCATTGCCAAAATAGCAGAAAACATGCCTGATCCGCCAAGGTTACCCATCGGAAGCACCCAACCAATACCAGCATCTGCAGGAAGAGAAGCATCAACGTTTACTGGAATCGTTAACATTAAAAAGGTAGCTAAAGACAAAACTCCTCCCGAAACACCATCTAGCTTATATGATTTCGATAAACTATATCCCATTCCATATGCTGCATATAAAGACATTAAACCAGTGGTAATCCGAAACGGTATAGCTATTTGAGCCGCGTAAGGAGCAATAGCTTCAGCCCAAGATTCTACAGGCGGATTTCCTATAACTAGGAAGAAACAGCCAATAATAATCAGTGATAATGTAGAGATAACTCCATCCCGAATCGCTTTTAAATGTTTTTGTTCAGAAAGCTTCGCTAATGGCGGCATAAACTTTGTTTCCAACCAATTTAAAAAGTTCGTCATTTTTATTTTCTCCTTTAAGTAAATAATTGGTAAATACTCATTTTATTACACGTATAGATCTTCTTAAAAATAATTACTGGTATTTTTTTATTGTTTCTAATGTTTTTGGAGCACCGATAGGAGTATAGCCCATTGGCTCCACTTTTTCGATTGGAACACCAGCTTCATTAGCATAAGTCTCAAAAGCAGCAAATCTATGCTTTACCTGTGGTGCAACAAGCAGCAAATCATACTTTTCATTTTTTAACTCTTCTTCTACTTCTCCTGATCCAACAGCTTTGATATCTAAATCTAAACCTTGTTTATCTGCCTCTTTCTTTATTGCTTTAACGACAATTGTACTTGACATACCACCCGAACAAACCATAATGACATTCATCTTGTTTTCCTCCTCTTATTTACTACTTCCTAATTGTTTCTTACTAGATACCTCTCCAGCTTTTACTAAAAAAAGAATACATAACCTTTTAATGCATTTTGTGATAAACTCTTTATACTATTACTTTTAATATCAATACTTAGATTCATTATTAAAAGCGTTTACAAAACAAACGAATTACCCTCCTTTACGAATTCTTCAATCTAAGTCTTTTATCATATTTATGCTTTAACCAATCTGTATGTATCCCCTTTCAAAATGAGTATAACTTAATCGAAATATTATTTCAACACTTTTTATTAATAAATGGAATATAATTCCTTTTCTCTTTTAAAATATTATCCTTTTGTTTAACTAATCTTCTCCATCAATGGGATGTCGTTACTAATTTTTTTATACAATAGACACAAAATAACCTCACACAATTAAAAATTGCATGAGGTTATTTTATATTAAAAGAAGTTACTTGTAGGTTTTACTCTATCTTTCTATTTAGAACAATCCCAAAAACTTTGGTTGTTTCACTGTTCGTGCTGTTGGAGAGACGATCACTTCTCCGTTAACTAAGTCTTTCGTGACTTGTTGATACTCGTTAACTTTTTCTCTCCCAAATTCTTTTTCCAGCTTTCGAAAAGCTTCTTTCATATGGAAAGACCGTGAAGAAATATTATGTGCATCTGAAGCGATAAAATGAACCAGATTTGCTTCAACAAGCTGTTTGCTTACTTTTTGAATACTCTTTCCAAAACCCCCAGTATAACTAGCAGCAGTCAGTTGTGCTAATGCTCCTTTTTCAACAAATGGCAATAAGACATTTGGATTTTTTAACACTGCTCGGTTGCGTTCAGGATGAACGATGATCGGCGTGATTCCCTCTTTTTGCAATTCAAAGAATAACGATTCTGTATATGCCGGTATAGAAGGTGTTGGAAATTCAATTAATACATATTGGTTGCCTTCATCAATAAATTGAATTTTTTCTTCTGCTAAATCTTCAAACAATTCCCCATTAATCCGAACTTCCTGTCCAGGAAAAATAGTCAGCGGAATATCTCTTGCATCTAATTCCTCTTGCAATTCATCTACTAGAACTAAAATATCTTTTTTCTCATTGTCCCAGTGGCCATTTTTATAATGCGGAGTAGCTAAAATATGCGTAATGCCTTCTGCAACAGCTGCTCGCGCCATATCTATTGAATCTTCTATATCCTTTGCCCCATCATCAATACCAGGCAAAATATGGCAGTGTAAATCAATCATTTTTTTATCCCCTCAATCTATTTTGAGTAATCTGTAACTTCATGTAATCTACATTCTCATTATAGAATAGAATCTTTATACTAGCTAGTTGAAAATCAATTCTTTTATTTCAGTGTTTTTTAAATTCATCCATAGCTTTAGTTAATCAAATTGCTCTCGCGTCAATAAAACAAGAGACTCATTTCAGCTGCAAAATAAGTCTCTTATTGCTGTTTAATTAGTTAGTTCAGCACGCTTCTTTAATGGACGCCACCACTTTTCATTTTGTCGGTACCATTCAATCGTTTCCTCGATCCCTGTATCAAAGGTGTATTTCGGTCTCCAGCCAAGTTCATTTTCTATTTTTTAGGGGTTAATCGCATAGCGTTTGTCGTGGCCTAAACGATCTTCCACATACGTAATCAGTTCCTGCGATAGACCAAGGTTATCAACGATCAAATCAACAATTTCATTATTGGTGCGTTCATTATGTCCGCCGATGTTGTATACTTCACCCTTGCGTCCTTTATGCAGAACTAAATCAATTGCTTTGCAGTGATCTTGAACATTCAGCCAATCGCGCACATTCGAACCATCACCATAAATTGGCAAGCTTCTCCCATTCAACCCATTAGTGATCATCAAGGTTACCAACTTCTCTGGAAACTGATATGGACCATAATTGTATGAGCAGCGTGTAATATTAAAATTCATAAGTTACATAGTATGATCGTACCAATAAATCAGCAGCCGCTTTACTTGCTGAATAAGGGCTATTTGGTGCTACTGGCGTTTCTTCGGTAAAATATCCTTCCGCTCCTAATTCTCCATATACTTCATCCGTTGAGATTTGTACGTATTTTTCAATTTTCATTTCTTTGGCTACATTTAATAAAGCCAACGTTCCTTGAATATTGGTTTCAACAAATGCTTCAGGGTCAAAAATGCTCCGATCCACGTGCGATTCAGCCGCAAAATTCACAAAATGAGTGATTTCATGTTCTTTGACCAAATGACGTACTAATTCCTTATTTGTAATGTTGCCTTGTACAAATACATGATTGGGATTCTCCCAAATATCAGCTAAATTATGGATATTGCCGGCATAAGTCAATAAATCTAAATTGACCAATTTATACTCCTGATAGTTTTCCAACAAATAATGAACAAAGTTGCTGCCGATAAAACCCGCTCTACCGGTTACTAATAAATTCATTTTTTATGTTCCCTCCAGTTAAATGATGCATTAAATTCAGTTCACTTTGGCAACTCAATAATTTCCCTTGAAAAATGATTCAATTCACTGTAAGGCCTTGCAGATCGATAAAAGAATATATGTTTTTAAGAATTTATGAAGTGATGGTATTCTTTTAAACTAATCTATCCCTCTATATCTTTAAACAAAAAAATAAGGATGTAAAGTCTCTTGTTTTTTATAGTTCAGTCACCAACCACCCATCCTCCTAGTTCTTCATCGTTAGTTCCATTACCTACCCCTGCTGAAAAGGAACCATCTGTGTTTTTTTCTATCCAGTTATCCCGTTTATTTTTGCTATCTCCTATCCATGAAGGTCCATATTCTTTGCTAGAATTATTAGATGAACTGTTGTTGCTTGATGAATTATTTGGTTTTGTTGTTTGTGGTGTTTGTTCATTTCCACTATTGTTGCTACTGTCTTCATTATTGCTGCTTATATTATTATAACTGTTTTGACTATTGTTTGTACTTGGGGTTTGGCTATTTTCCACATTAGGATTTCTGCTTGTAGTATCGCTGCTTCCGCTACTGTTGCTGCTTTCAACAGAACCATTAGCATCAGAAGCATTTTTTTCACTATAGTCAACGCCATCTTGATTTTCTAATTGCTGTTCTGCTTCCAATCGGGCTTGTGCTTCTTGCTCATCTTTCATTCTTTGTTCCTCAGCTTTTTTTTCAGCCTTTTCTTTTTCTAATTGTATTACTCTATCATTGTATGTCTTCAAAATTTAATCTATTTTCTTATCTAATTCTTCTTTTTCTTTCTTAGTATAAACAATATTTTCTTGTAATTTAAATTTTTCTTTTAAGGATTTTAAAGCTTCTGATTTTTTCTTAATTGCATCTTTTTCTTCTTTGTCTAATTCTTTAATAGTATTTTCTTTCAATATTTCTCCATTACCCATTTTAAATTCTTTTTTTTATTTATTGATTGAATCCTTATGTGCATTTAAGACTTTTTCGTCTTTTTCTTTGTCCGCTTTATATCCTTTTTGTGCTACAATAATATTTTTTAACTCTTCTAATTTTTTAGTTTCATCTTTTTCTAAAGTTGTTTCATAGTACTTTTCGTTGATTTCATTTAGATATTTTTCAATTTTTTCATCATACATTTTTTGTTCTTCTTTTTATTTTTTTCAATAGCAATTACCGAACCGCCTCCAACAATTAGTAAAACTATCAGAATTAGTGCGATCAGCGTTTTTTTTTTATATATGCATTTGTATTATTTCCTCCTTTTATATTTTTTTCTCCTGTTTCATAAGCTTTGTATTTTTTTTGGTATAAAAATACAAACAACTCCAAAACTTTTGTATGATTTGTTTAAGATGAAAATCAACAAAAGAAAATGAGCTGTTTGCTATAATCCCATTACATCAGAATAGGCAGAGATTTAAAAATTCAGAACAATTAAACAGTAGCCGCTCTACCAGCTAATATTTTTCTATAACATTCTTCGACTAATTTTTCATTTTCTTCTTTAACCATTTTACCAACTAAGAATACATCTACAAGAACCCAGATGCCAACTACTGCAAGGAATAAGAAACCTATTATCAAGAACGTTGTCAACCATCCAACGACGCTTAAATCAGTATTGTGATACCTGATCCTTTACGATTCAGATAAAAACTGTGAATACCTATTGACCCCAGAAAGAACCATAATAAATAAGCGACATCTGTGCTTTTCTTATTATTTGCCACTTCAGAATAAGCTAACATTTTTTCTTCGCTTGTTAATTTGTTATACATTTAGACTTCTCCTCCATTAAATATATTTTTTCATTTTCTATTATCTAAAGATTCATTTAAACGACTATACTCATACTATAAATAATTATTTTTTTGTATTATTGCTCTACCTATCATTTCGCGCGCCAAATACTTTTTCCATTCAAAAAGCATTTATCTTGCCTTGTTCTCTCGTATCATCTTCAGATAAAAATGTAAATTAAAACCTCCTTCATCAATGAAAAAATAATAGAATCCATAAAAACAAGCATTTTCTTTTTTATACAACTTTTAAATATCGGACATTATTTAAAAATGTTAATAGACAAACTCACATTTTTATTAGCACACCATAAGCGCATAATAGAAAGGTATCTTCCGAAATATAAGACTTCTTGATAAACTTGAAACAATTCAAGTTTACAGGAGGTTTTATTTTTGAAAGCAAAACAAGATATTGTCCCAGTGACGTTAACCGGTGATTAAAAAGCTCCATCTACCACGTCATTTAAGCCGAAGGCTTCCCCCTCTACATTGGTGGATCGTGTCAAATTCTCCTGAGCAGAGTTATTTCTCTATGAAGAGATCAAAGAGGAGATAGTGCATATTCTTTTATCGGAGTTAAGTGCTCATGAAAATTATTGACCTTACTAAAGTGAAGAATGTATTTATCGTTTGTGGAAAAACTGATATGCGCCGGCAAATTGATGGTTTAGCTGCAACAATTGTGGAAGAATACGATATGAATGTCTACGATGATGCCGTATTCCTATTTTGCGGTGGAAGAAAAGACCGGTTCAAAGCCCTATATTGGGAGGGAGACGGGTTTATTCTTTTATAAAAGAGACTCGAAAATGGCCGTTTGAAGTGGCCTAGAAATCAACAAGAATTCAAACAACTGACTTCCCAGCAACTACGTTGGCTGCTGGAAGGGTTGTCAATTGATCAGAAAGTTACCATACATCCGGCAGCTGAAGGAATCGTGACATAAAAAACTAGTCTGGAACGGAGAATAAATTTTCTTTCCAGGCTAGTTTTTCTGATGAAAACCGATTATAATTAGCCTATCGAAAAAACAGAAAGAAGGGTCTCTTCATGTCGAAGTCGTTAGAAAAGCAGTTGGAAAAAGCCTTACAACAAAATGAGTTAATGACTCAAAATCTAACTGAGTTAACACAACAACTCAAACACGTAAATGAAGAATTGGCCCTTCAACGCGAACAGAACCAGTACCTTCTCCAACAATTGTTTGGACGCAAAAAGGAGACTTTGTCTCCTGAAAAAATTCATCCCAACCAAACGGATTTTTTTGAGGATGACCCATCTTTTAGTTGGCCAGAGCAGACTGGCAGCCAAAGCGAAGAAGAAACAATCGAAGAAAATCCTGTTCATCGTCATAAGAAGAAAGGTCATCAAAAAGAAAAACTCGCTCACTTACCAGTTGTTGAGCATCTATACCGTGAAGAAAATTGTACTTGTCCTCAATGTGCTTCTGCCATGAAAGAAATGGGAAAAGAAGTCGTACGTGAAGAGGTCGTATACATTCCTGCCCGCTTAGAGAATCATCGGCATATTCGATGGGCCTATTCCTGCCCATCTTGCGAAAAATACGGAGAAACATCTATCATAAAAGCTGAAGTACCGAAACCTCCACTCAGCGGCTCTTTCGCTTCTGCTTCTCTTATTGCAGAAACCATTTACCAAAAGTTTCAACAAAAAGTCCCTACTTACCGTCAGGAAGCCCATTGGAAGATGATGAATTTTGATATCAAACGCACCAAGATTTCCAATTGGCATAAAAAAACCAGTGAGTATTATTTTGAACCGTTGGTTCAGCTATTGAAGAAAGCCTTATTGGAAGAAGAGGTGCTTCATGCGGATGAGACAACTTTCAATGTTTTGGATAGCCATCGAACAAAGGATTACGTCTGGCTCTTCAGCTCGGGACGGTATGCGGAGAAGAAAATCCACATTTACAAACATGGACCTTCCAGAGGAAGCGAGGTTCTCGAAAACTTTTTAGCTGGTTATAAAGGATACCTTCACTCGGATGGGTATTCCTCTTACGGGAAACTCACTGATGTTACGTCCATTGGCTGTTTTGCTCATGTTCGAAGGAAATTCTATGATGCTCTTCCCGCCGAAGAAGGGGAAAAGAAAAGTACTTCACGGTTAGCCGTGGAGAAATGCGATGCTATCTTTCAAGAGGAAAAGAAACTGGCAGACCTGACGGTCGAGGAACGGCAATTAAAAAGGTGGGAGTTTGTGCAGCCAAAACTTGAAGAATTTTTTGGGTGGCTTCGAACACTGAATCCGATGATCAAAGGAAAAATCGGAACAGCTATTTCCTACGCATTAAAACAGGAAGTAAAAGTATTGAATTTTCTGAGAGATGGTCGCTTAGTGCTTTCCAATAACTTAGCAGAACGCGGCATAAAAACACTCGTCATGGGGCGGAAGAATTGGCTGTTTGCGGCTACCACCGAAGGTGCTCACGCCAACGCAGCCATCTTGAGTCTGCAAGAAACAGCAAAAGCCAATGGATTGAATCCACAAAAATATTTTGATTATCTCCTGACACACCTGCCAAATCAAAAAAACACACTTTTGGAGGCTTATTTGCCATGGGCTCCAAAAGTGCAGATAAATTGTCATTAAAACGCACATGATATTCAATCATTTGGACACCTCTCAGTATAGAGGTATCCTTTTCCATTTTCTAGGTACCTTTCTATTAGGCGCTTACAATGTAACTCCAGAATCTTACGATATTGAATCATAAAAAAACCTCCTGTATATAGTGTCATGCTTTTAGACATGCAATATTATTATACAGAAGGTTTCTTTTTATATTTAGTTATATAGTTTGAGTGGTTCTCATATCCACAATAGCTGGCTCTATTCCCCGCAACTACTGGCTCAATTTTCCGCACACGTGGCTCTATTTAAACGCAATATTCAATAGATATCAAATGAATATTTGGAAGTGAAATATATAAACTTATTATCAAATATATTCAAAACAGATTTAATACTTAAAATGTCATAAAGGCCTAAACCAATAAACAAGGCATAAGAAAAGTAATAAGTAGTCGGCGGATACTTGGCAGCACTAGTCAATGTAAAACCAATTCTGACCATCAAAAAACAAATACCATAAAAAATGCAGCAACCATTAGTCGCAATTGTTTTTGTGTCAATAATTTCAATCTAATTCCAATAGCAGCCATAACCATATAACCAATATTATAAAGGAATATGTTGTTGTACAAAGTAAGTGCCTTTCCCTCAAAGAGGAAATCTAGTTCTGTTAGACCCAAGTAAACGAAATAAATCATTAGATATATGAAAAAATAAATTTTAGTGTTTTGTATTTTCTTACTTATCTTTAAAAGTAATGGGTTGGCAAAAGAAATTACTAAAAAAACCATAATAATCCATACAAATCCTATTCCTTTTATAAAAAAGTAAGAACTAATAATATCCTTTAAAGAAAAAACAAATTTCTCTGATCCCGTTATAAGATAACCTAAAAACATAAGACAAAAAAATAAAGTTAATATTTTCCAAGTAGGCATAGCTAATCTTTTAATTCTCTTAAAAATATATTGTTTATAAGAAAAGCGTTTTTCAGGGCTGCTAAGAAAAAAAAAGTCCCCATCAATAACGCCATCATAGACACATCAAAGCTTCTTAATTGCAAGATAATAGCATGGACATTAATATGCGCCACAATCACTCCTAACATGGCCAATGCTCTAATAATATCTATTCTTTTATCTCTCTCCTTTTTTTCTTCCAAAAATACATGCCTCCTAAAACATTTACATGAAAAGCATTCCAATGTTTTCATGTAAATGATTCAACAAACTATAAGATAATTATTTTGTTAAATCATAAATTTTTTGTTGAGAGCTTTTTACTTTGTAATAAAGTCTAAAAATACTTTGTAATTCAAAATATTTTTTATTTTTCAAAAGATTTAATTGCAGTTTTTGCTTCTTATTCAAATCAATATTATCATATTTCACCATTAAGCTTTTATAAGGTTCCTTGTTAATACTTTTATCTAACTGATTAATACGTTCTTTTTTTGGACTGGGATTATCCTTGTGGAAATAATGTAATTTAATAGATTCTAATAAAAAGGTAGCTCTAAAATTATCATATGCCTTATAAAATCGTATATCTTTATTGTTTAACTGACAAAATTTAAACAGTTCATTAATCAAGGCATCATATATTTGAGGATTTTTCGCAAAACGGTGACATATAGATTCATTGTGTATTCTATAATAATAAAATTCTTCTTTTAAATACATTATATTTCCTGCTTTTTCTATAGCATGTAAATTAAAGACAGCATCTTGTGCTCTTCTTAAACTCGCAACAAAACGAATATTGTTTCTATTTAAAAATTCTCGTCTATAAACACAATTCCAGACTGCTCCAAAAAACATTGGGTATTTCTCTGTCTCTTCTTTATCTTTCATAATAGCTAATTCAATAGACTCAAATTCTGATTTTTTAAATTGAATGCTTTCTGAATTCCCGTACATATGATTATAATATTTATTACCAATATAATCTGCATACCCAAAAGAAATAATATCTTGTTCATTAGAAAAATGCTTTTGGATATTTTCAGCCATATTTAAAGATACCCAGTCATCAGAGTCAATAAAAGCGATCCACTCGCCTTGTGCAATCTCAATTCCTTTATTGCGTGCAACTCCTGCCCCACTATTCTTTTGGTGTATGACTTGAATCCGAGAATCATAATTCGCATATCCATCACATAGTTTTTCAGTTCCATTAGTAGAACCATCATCAACGATAATGATTTCAATATCCCTGTATGTTTGTTGGATTATTGAATCTATACTTTTTTTCAGATAAGTTTCTTTAGTATTATAAGTTATAATAATGAAAGATACTTTAGGATTATTCATATAATAATCAAACCTCATTCTTTATTTAATTTGTAAAATAATTGAATTTAGATATTTTGGATCATCATTTTCTTCAATTGCTGTGTCTTGTAAATTTGAAGCTTCGTTGACATATTTTCCTTTTATAGGAACTTTTTGTAAAGATTTCATTAAATACCATTCGTATTCTATATCTATATGGCCAATATCAATTGCTTGAAGTCCAACTAAAGATAAGTCATATGCTAATATAGTCGCTGTTGGTCCTAATGCAATTAATATTAAATCATTTTTAGTTGTACTACTTTTTATTGAATTAATAATTACGTCATATTTATCAAATGCATTTGTTGATGGGCAAAGAATTCGCTTAATTGAAGAAGCATTATCAAATAAATCATTATTTATACCTAGACGCGTTTTTTCTCCCTCAATAATCAATAGATTTCTCTCATTCCAAATACCTTTAAGTAATTCAAAACGTTCTCCTATATTTTCTTTGTCTTTATAATCCATATAGGGTCTAGTAATATTGGTATTGTAATAATCCTTGCCTGGCTTTAGAAATGAAATCCATTTATATCTAAATTTCCCCATAAATATTTCCCACCATAGTTTAGCTTCTTCAGTATATTGATTCAAATCTCCGAATACGTCTGTTAAGCATACTATATGATTTTTTTCATCAGTTTTTATAATCTCGATCAATCTATTTTTTAATTGAGGCGAATTCTTTTGAAAAGATTGTTGATTTCTATTTGCCATCCATTTGAATTCTCCATCACCATATCTACTAACAGCTACTTTATCTGTTATTATTTTATCTATAGTTTCTTCAATACTATAGATTTTTGGATTTTTAGATGAATGTTTAGTAATCTTATATATATTTTTAAAAATAAAATTTTTTAAATTTTCAAACATGACAATCATCCTTTCAATAATAATAAAATCAAAAACACTTTTTTAATCACTTTACTATAACAGAAAATATTACCTCGAAAGTGTAATTCTCTTAAATATTTTTTTCTTTTTACCAGTACTATATGGAACTAGAAGTTCATCCTTCTCTCTATATAACATAGCGATAAGTAGAATCAATATTTCAAATTTCAATAACATAGTTTCCATGATCCCTACACAAAGAAAACCTAAAATAATGAGAGCTTCTCTAAAAGTAATGTACTCAGCTCCTTTAACAACCTTGTAAAAAAGGAAAAAATAAATAACACTAAAAATGATTCCCTTTCCAAGCAACATATGAAGAAAAGCATTATCGAACATCAATTTTTCAATTTCTGAGCTTCCCAATAAAGTAATACCATAGGTCTGTAAAGCATTACTATAGATAACGAGCCTACCTGATAATAAATTATTAATCCAAGTAATTTCAGTTAATCTAACCATCAACAAAGATATAACTGTAAAGAACAGTGGTAATAATGCTAAAATATTAACCATTTTTTTTGTTAAAGTTATATGTAATTTATTTTTAAAAATATAAAATAATGAACATATCATAAAAACAATAAGGGTAGATGTACGGGACACCGTCACTGAGTAAAGTAAGTATGTAATTACTAGAATTGGTATAATCTTAGTCATATTACTTTTACTTAGCCCCTTAGAAAATAAAGCCATAACTAAAATTAACCACTTGAGCATAGCTTGGTTAGAATGATAATATCCTAGACTCATCCTTGGATAAGACTTTCCTTCTAACGGTCTCCATATTGTTGTATCATAATCAATATTTAATCCAAATAAAAAATAAAAAGAAGTTATTAATAAAAAGATTATTATCGAAAGATTGATGTATAAATCAATATTAATTAACTTAGGATTTGATTTAGCAATTAAATATAAAAACAATAATACAATTAATGATATTTTGTTTGGTTGCCATGTTACTACTGTAATAAAACTACTTAAAGAAATTATAAGTAGAAAAACTTTATTAAAGTTTATCCCTGGTTTAAAAAAACGAAAAAAACCAAGTAATAAAATGACTGCTGCTAACAACATATTATTAACACTATCTTCAAGAAAAACTAAATTGCTAAAAATCAAAACTAAAATAATTGCTAAATCAAATGTTTTAAAATCTAAATTAATTACTTTTTTGAAATTCAATTTTTCACCTACTTTTTGTTAACTATTTTATTTATAATTCTTGATAAGTCATTATTAAACTTTTCGTTGTTGTTTGTTACACCTTTTTCTAATTTCTCTACAATAATATCATAATCTAGGATAGCCTGACCTAAATCATTAATATCATAAATGGGAATAACATTCGCTTGTCTTTCTTCTAAAGCTTTTAAGAAAGACACTTGATGATTATTTACATGTTCGTTGTTCTCATATTTCCTCGGTACTACAATAGGAACTTTACCAATTTGTAATGGCATCATAATACTGGATGGACCTCCATGAGTGATAATGATTCGAGCTTTTTCAACATTAGTAATCATTTCGTTATAAGATAATAGTCTTTTAGTTTTACAATTTTTTGTATTGTAATCAGAATAACCGCTTTGTATAATTATTTCCTCTTCAATATTATTTTCTAAAGAAAAGTCATCTATATACCTTATTAATCTATTAAATTGTTGTTCATGTGTACCAACTGTAATAAATATCATTTTTTCACCTTCTTTTAAATTAAAAAATACTTCCTAAATTAGTTGCTTTAGGATAAACTTCTAACATTTCTTCCCACTGAACAATAAATATATCAGTAATAGGATATACTAATTTACCCGTTAAAGTTGGTTTGTCTATACGATCATATACTTCTATATAAATCAATTTTTTTCTCATTAACTTTGCAAGATAAAAAAACGGAACAGCTACAGCCGCTCCAGAAGAAATAATAAAATCTGGTCTTTCTTTTAATAATACATTTACAGCTAAAAAGGTGTTTTTTATTAAATTTTTAACGTTTCTATTCGTAGGATAATAACAATTATAAACTTTTTCTCCTTCTAAAAGGCTTTTAGCATCCTCTTTATCAAAGGTTACCCAAAATCTATTTTTATTTTCCCAGAAAGGCTTCAGCATATATAGATGTGTCAGATGTCCACCACTTGAGCCTACTAAACAAACCTTTATATTTTTGTTACTATTTAGCTTTTTGCTCATAATTATATATATCTCCTAATTGAATATTTAATCTCTTTATCTTTCTTAGTATTGAATATCAATATGATCATTTTTATTCGCCAAAAATTTTTTATCTTTATTAAATTGTTTCTTATAGAAAGATAATTTTTTTAATATAAAATAAGGATTTAATAATTTCCAATCGAAAATTTTGATATTATTTTTCTGCATCAATACAAAAGTCTTTAATATATTGACATAACCTATTTTATAATAAAAACCATTTAATAGCATAGAACGTCCAATTAATTCAAGACTGTCATAACTATCTTTAGGTAATCCTTCTTTCAAAAAATTAGATTGTCTAATAAAAGCTTGTAGGCGTGAGTTATAAACATCTAAAGAAACTTGTGTAGTTAGGCTCCCTTTTTTTCTAGTTATACAATAAATTTTTTTATGGGTTACTTCATATTTTTTCATATAGTATCCTACTTTAGTTGAAAATAAAACATCATTTGAAGCTATTACTTCATCAAATTTTATATGATGCGTTTCAATTAATTTTCTTTTTATTAATTTTGACCAGGGTGCAAAAAATTTAAATTTAAGATCAAGGCTGTTCTTATAGTTAGGAAATGAAATATAATTATCGATTAAAGTTTCATAAGCTAAATGACGTGTTGATACTTTACCAGATTCTATTTCGATGCTAGTAGGAGTAAAAAATATTACATCATTCTCAGATTCAAGGTAATTCGAAATTGTGTTGTAAAATTTTTCAATAAAGTAATCATCTGAATCAGCAAATAAAATCCATTCTCCTTTAGCATAATTAAGACCTATATTTCTACAAGCGCCTGCTCCTTTGTTTTCACTAGTATTTCTAAGAAAAAGTATGTTTTTTCTTTTTATAGTTTTTGCTAATTTATCATAACTTTCGTTATCAAATGTGCTTCTATCATCAACAATAATAATTTGAATTTCTGGTATCTCAGGAATAGTACTGAGCAGATATTTCAAAGAAAATATTGAATTATAATGAGGTATGATTATTGAGATTTTATACATATTTTTCTCCTCTTAAAATATAATATAAGATAAGATCAGCCATGAGCTACAAAAACTTCACTTTTTCTTTCAGTTTACCCACTAATAAAAATGTCACTTCTTCTTTTAATAAAAATAACATAATAAAATAAACTGAAGCCCCAAATAAAGCAGATAATAGGAGCTCTACAAATGGATTAATTATTATACTTTTTATTAGAAAAATAATTAAACCCATTACTAATGCAGAAAAACAATATTTATAAAAGTTTTTATTTACTATATTAATATCTTTATATTGGATAAGCTCTTTAATAATAAATATTCTACTTAATACTGCAAATAATTCTGATACTACTGATGTAACGGCAGCGCCATTAAAACTATATCGTGGTATTAAAACAATATTTAAAAGCACACTTAGTATACTAGTTAAAATTGCTGCTACTAATCCATAACGTTCATTTCCGGTTGGTACTAAAAATTGGTTTTGTAAAAAAGATGATAATGGTCCTAGTATAATTATTGGAGAAATAATTTGTAAAAGACTAGTCGCTCCTATAAATTGGTTGCCTCCTAAAATATACATAATATTAGAAGAAAGGAACATAATTCCTATAGTTAAAGGTATCGTTATCCACAAAATAAAATTAGGCACAACGTTAATAAGATCAGCAAATTTTTTCTTATCAGTATTCATATAATAAGAAGCTCTTGGAAGTGTAACATTACTTATAGAAGTAGCTAGTGCTTTGGCTGCTGCAGTGATAGTTTTACTCCTATTCATATATGCAACAGCAGCACTCGTTGATAATAGTCCCAACAATGTTTGGTCTAAATTAGTATATAAACTTACGATTAATGTAAGACTAAAAAATATTGATAATCTGGGGATGTGCTTTAGTAAAGCTACATTCTTAAAACTGAATTTAACAAATTTTCTACTATAAATAACGTTTAAAATTCCACTTAAGCTAGTAGCTAAAATACTTATAAGTCCATAAATTGTATAATCCTGACTATTTCTTATAAAAATAAATATAGAAATAATAGATATAACTTTAAACATAACGTTTCTAATTGTAATATATCCATATTCTTCTAGACCTTGATAAAACCAATCAATAGAAAACATATTTAATAATAATGTTAAAGACATAATACCATATAAAGTCAAATCACTTTGGAATCGAGTCATATAGAGAATAATAACTATATAAATAAAAAACATTAGTAAAGACATTATGGTATTAATAATCATAATTTCTGAAAACACCTTATTTAAAGCGCTTTGATCATTTTTATTCTTTGCAATCTCTCTAACACCATATGTTGCTGTACCAAATGCAGCAATTATGACAAACCAATTTACAAACGATGCAGCAAAATTTACTAGGCCTAAATTAGATGCTCCTAAAACCCTTGAAACATAGGGTGCAGTTATAAGCGGGAAAAGTATATTAAGACCTGTATAAATAGAATTGAATATAACGTTTTTTACCAGTGATTTTTCTTTCAAAATTTACTCTCCTACTCCTAAAAATATATTTCTCTATTAACTTTATGAGTTTTGAGAGAAAATATTTTTTAAACATGTGCGCGAAAATGAACTATTTAAATATTTCTCTAACACTAAACCAAATTAATTTTAATATGTTAATCAGTAGTTGTTTTGTTTTTCCAAAGCTTAAATATTTATTTTTCAGGTAGTACTCTTCTTTTTATATTTAGCAATCCACTTCTTATTCTAGTTACTAGTTTTGGACTAATTCCTTTTGCTAAAAGGAATATAAAAAAACTATTTATTTTCTTAATATATTGAGAAAAAATATAATTTTGGTGATTTTTAATATTATCTAACAATTCTTTGATTTCAGCTTTATATTCTTCTTCTAGTTTACTATTATATATTTTTTCAATAAAATCATATGAGGTTTGAATCAGTCGTGAATAAGCCGCTTCATCATATTTACATCCATTATTTATTGAAAAATCTACCATAAACTTAATACTTTCCAATCCCTCTAAATATTCTTTTTTAAAAGCTCCATTAGTAATATTCTGATTACTTTGATAATACATATATAAATTTTCACCATTATATACTACTCGTTGGCTTTTTAAAAATAATTTATTGCCTATGTAAACATCTTCCATATAACTTAAACTTTCGGGGAAAAAAATATCTTTGAATAATTCCGAACGAAACATTTTATCCCACATAAATCCTTTAAATAACCTACTTGAAAACCATTCTTTTATTGCATCCTCATATCCTAAAATTTTTAATGTATCAGGGTTCGACATTTTTTGCACTTTACCATTATCCCAATACATACTGTAACCAATAATAGAAATATCTGCTTCATATTTCTCAATGTTTGTAACTAAAGTTTCTATTGTATTATTTTCTATATAATCATCGGAATCAATAAAATAAATATATTTACCCTTACTAGCCTTTAGTCCTGTATTACGAGCATGTGAAACACCTAAATTCTCGCCAGTATATATATCGATTCTTTCATCAATATTCTCGAAACCACGACAAATTGAAAGGCTTTGATCTGTAGAACCATCATCTATTAGTAAAATTTGAAGATTTTCGTATGTTTGATCAACTATACTTTGGATCGTTTTCTTTATTTTCTTTTGACTATTATAGATAGGTATAATTACTGATACTAATTCTGACATTCTAAAATCCTATTCTTAGTTTTTTATTTTCAACTTAAGTTTTTCGTAGCTGTCTTCCCCAAATAATTTATTAATAGTTTTTTTGCTTATTTTTTTTAATGGTATCAAATAAAATTCAAATTTTCTTAGAATTTTATTTGAATTTTTCCAACTTCCCTCAAACCAATGGATTGAATAAGTATTTTTGGTTATATTTAATTTCATACTTCCTGGTTTTAACGGACAAAAATAGTCAATAGGATATATTGATAATTCTTTAATGTTTTGAAACTCATCATTATTTTGATAACCATGTTCTTGTAAATATTTTGTGGTTATTTCTACACAAGTAACCTCATTTGGCTTACCATTGACAAAAAATTCCATTTTATCGTATATATCTCTTAAATCTTTAACTATTGGTAGCCCTTTTTCTGATCCTACCCCAAGCCCTGTAGATATGCTATCAACACCTTCTTTTCCAACAAAAGCTTTGTTTTTAAGTAATGGGTCCAAATTTTTTATTAATTCAACATCTGTATCCAGATATATACCACCGTGATTATATAATATATCTAGACGTGCATAATCACTTACAAAAGCCCATTTTTTACTATTATATGCTTGTTTTATATATTCATTTTGATCAATATTATAATTTGTTTCATTCCATTGAATTATTTCATATTCTGGACAAACTTTTTTCCAACTTTCTATACATTTAAGCACGCTTTCAGTTGGTTCACCACCACCAAACCAACAATAGTGAATTTTTTTAGGAATCATAGTAATTCCTCCCTATTTATATATTTTTTTATTCGTTTCTGCTGTGCTTTAAAGGTAATTTCCATAAATTGCCTAACATATAATTATATTTATTAGGATATATTAATTCATAACCTGAACCATTAGTAAAAGTCATTTCTCCAAAGTAAATTTTGTCATCAACATTGTATAAATCAACACGAACGTGTGAGAAATTTTGACATAATTTTTCAGCTATTTCAAGCATTTTTTCAAAATTCTTTGGTTTTTCAATGGTATAATCTGTATTTTTATAATTGTGTTGAATCCAGGGCTGCAATTCCCATTGAGTATTATATACGTTACGCCTGTGATCTTCAAATCTACCAACGTCAACCCAGCAATAATATACTTTTCCATCAAAACACATAAATTTATAATCTACTAACTCACCGTTACTATCTTCTATATACTTTTCGCAAACAATAAGAGGTTTTATATTTTTATAATGTAGTTGTAATCCATATATATAAGCATAATTTTTTTTAATCCATTTATTGAATTTTTTTTTCGCAAGGTTATATTCAAAATTCACTTTATTTTTTACTACTATATTCCATCCTGAAGCATGATTGGCTTTTAAAACAAATGAATTAGGTAATTTATCAAATTCAATGTCTTCAAATTTTTCCCAAACACCATATATTGGTATTAAATATTCGGAACCTATTTTTTGCTTTACCCATTCTCTTACTAAATGTTTATCTGTTAACTCCGTTTTAAGTGGAGTATTCTCATATAATTTTGCCCATTGCATTTTTTCCGTATAAGTTTTAGGATTATCAAGATTTAAATCAAAGCCCGTTTTCTTTTTATATTCTTCTTCTATATTCAACTTATATTTGTTAGGTGTTAAATTCTTTAAATATAAATAAGATTTTCTGCTTATTATACCATTCCGAATCCTAAATAATATACTAAAGTGCTTTTTTAAAAATACTTTCAAAACTACGCCTCCAAATTAAACTGATTCTCTTCTATGATTTGCTACTTTAAAAATACAAATCTCAATACTCTGCTATGACTTTTTCCATAATATAAAACTTTAATCTTGATTATAAAATCCCCAATATTAATAAATAGGATAAAAAGTTTGAATCAATTGTATCCAAATTTTTATCAAATTGAGAAATTGGAAAGGAACATTTGAAAAAAATTCTGCTTTATTATATTCTCTATTTCTGCTATAGAGAGGAATGTATAATCACAAGTAGAAAGGAAATTAAAGTGACTCATATTTAATCAACAACTTCAATTTATTCTATATTGCCATAAATCATGTTTCTTTACTAAGTAATCTTTTGATAATTAATAATGCAATTTCTATTCATATTGTCCTCAAAATACTTATATTCTTTTAATTAATGATATGTAACAATCTTATTTCATAAAAATATTAGTAAGCGTTTTGATGGCTAATAACTTCTTTAATAGTTCTAAAAAGTAATTTAAAATCTAGTCTTATAGATCTTAACTGAATATATTTTAAATCTAAAGCGACCATTTCTTGGAATGTTAATGAATTTCTTCCACTGACTTGCCATAAACCTGTAATTCCAGGAATAACCAAAAGTCTTTGCTTATCAAAATCACTGTAAGTCGCTACTTCTCTTGGCAGTGCCGGCCTTGGTCCAACGAGACTCATGTTTCCTAATAGCACATTAAATAATTGAGGTAGTTCATCGATACTACATTTACGGATAAATTTTCCTATGCGAGTAATACGAGGATCTTCTCGCATTTTAAACATCGAGCCTTCGATTTCATTCAATTCCAATAGACTTGCCAACTTTGTTTCAGCATCAGCATACATTGAACGGAACTTAAACATTTTAAATAACTCTCCGTTTTTCCCTACTCTTATTTGCGAAAAAACAATGGGACCATTCGGATCATCAATTTTAATTATAATTGCAACAATTAAAAACAAAGGAACTAAGATACTTAAACCAGCTAATGCTAGAATAACATCAATGAATCTTTTTGTTATGTTATAACTGATCCTTTCTCTTATTTCAATTTTCAGATCTTCTTTAACATATAACTCCTCCGAGATCATATATTTCTTCCCCTTTCTTGGTTCCTTAATAGTCATCTATAAAACAAATATTTATGACATAATATTCCCGGTATCTACAAGAAAGAATTCCATTAAAATAATGTTTTCTCAAAATTGAATTCTTTATACCTATTAAGATTCATATCAAAACACTTAGAATTAAGCATCTTTTTATTTGGTTAAAAACAGCTTTGATAATATTTGATAGACTTTTCCTAATAATCTTTTTTTTGATTTAAGCGCTATGCCATTGTTAATCATTACTTATTTGTTCTTTCAAAATAAGTAATTGATAGGAAAACTACCTGTCAATTACTTACATATTCTCTTACATTTTTATACTCTAACCCTTTTTTAATTATTAGAAATATTACTTTAATTAAAAAACGCAAAATTACAGGTTATTCCAATAATTAGGTGATAGAGGAATAATCGTTTTACTAAGGAACCAATCTTTAAAAGCTTGTCGGAGGTTTCACCATTTTTTTAACCAATGTCTTTTTTATTTTTGTTGCGCTTATTTCATTTAAAGAGTTCTTATCATAATACTACATGTTATCAATATTAATTGTTTTCAGCACTCTTTTACCGATCTCGGTTCCTTCTCCTAGAAATAAGATTAAACGTGACAATGCAAATTGAATATATTAATTACTCCTTTTCTCCGTAATAATAATAGTAATTATCACCTAATAACTCCACACGATTAAAAATAGCTCCAATTATGTTGGCATCTACCATTTCCAAAAATTCTTTCGATTTTAGTACCATCTCTTTATCAGCTCCGCCTTTATTGATAACAAAAATCGTGCCATCGACTTTACTAGCCATAATTTGTGCATCTGTTACGGCTATCACTGGTGGCATATCAAAAATAATTAAATCAAATAATTCTTCAAATTCTTTCATCAATTGATCCATGCGTTTAGAAGCTAATAATTCTGAAGGGTTCGGTGGAATGATACCACTGGTAATAACAAACAGTCCCTCTGTTGGCGTTCGGTGAGCAATATCACCAATACTAATGTTGCGTTCTGTTAGCAAAGTAGTCAAACCATCACTGTTGGTTAGGCGGAAAGTTTTATGAACAGTTGGTTTCCTCATATCTGCATCCACTAATAAAACACGCTTTCCTTGCATCGCAAACGTCACGGCCAGATTAGCTGAAATTGTTGATTTCCCTGCTCCTGGTCCTGCCGACGTCACTATCATGGTTTGCAAATCATTATCGACCATCGAGAATTGAATGTTGGTACGGATGGTACGGAATTGTTCTGCTATTACTGAACTAGGTCTTGTTAATGTAATCAAACTAGGACGTTCATTGTTCAATTCTTTAGGTTTCTTTTTAAACACTTCTCTTCACCTCTTATACTCTACTTTGAGCTCTTCGTGTATTTTTTTGTTTAGCTGTTTCTACTGTTGACACTAATTCTGCTTGAGTCATTTCAGAGACATTTCCTAAGCTTGTCCAACCCAATTCTTCTGTAATAAATCGTTCGTCTCGGACAGTTTTATCCATAAATTCAATTAAAAATACTGCAATGGCCCCAATTATCAACCCGCTTAACAAACCGATAATTAAGTTTAGCGAATTGTTGGGAGAAATTTGATTATTATTAGGAACAGCTTCAGAAATAATAGTTACGTTTTCCACATTCATAATATTACCGATTTCGTTTTGAAAAGTTGTTGCGACTTCATTGGCTATTTCAGCTGCGTCTAAAGGACTTACATCCGTTACTACCAACGAAAAAACTTGTGAATTAGCTTGTGTCTCAATTTCGATTTTGTCTGATAGTTGAGCTGTCGTCAAATTTGTTTCCAATCTTTCACTAACTTGATTTAAAATAACTGGACCTTTAATAATATCTTTATATGTATTGATCATTTGGATATTTGTGTTGATATCATTCAATTGCATACCTTCTGCTGATTCTGTTGTACGGTTGACCAATATTTGGGCGGATGAACTGTAATTCGGTGTTGCTATAAAAAAAGTAAAGCCAGCCGCTAAGATAATTCCTATTAAACCTATACTAATAATCATCGTCATTCTTTTCTTTAAAATAGCGAATAATTCCGCTAAACTAATTTCTTCTTCCATGATTTCCTCCTACACATACCCTTTTAAATTTTATTCTTTCTTCTTTTCAAATAAATACTTCCATAGTATATCATAATGCCAGTAATATTCGGCAATTTTTAATAACTTTTCACATAAAAATACTTTTCTTTTAATAAAGAAAAGTATTTTTTCATTTTTCTCTATTTTTACGTGCTATATTTTTATTAATTAAATTGCGTTTTGGTACGCTATATTTTCAATATCTGATGCTCTATCATATCCCGTTTTTCTACTTAACAATTAAAATCTTCAGGCCTCAATGTTGACATATTCCATTCATATGCAATAACATCTAATATACGTTTAGTAGCCTTTCCATCACCATAAGGGTTAGCCGTTTCTACCATTTTGCGATGTATTTCGGAAACATCCAGTAATTCTGTTATGGCATCTAAAACATTGACCGTTTCTGTCCCCACAAGTTTCAATGTACCAGCAGCTACCCCTTCTGGACGTTCTGTCGTATCTCGCAAGACTAAAACTGGAACTCCTAATGAAGGAGCCTCTTCTTGGACTCCGCCAGAATCACTTATAATTATAAAGCTTCTGGCAGCAATATTATGAAAATCAATGACATTAAGCGGATTAACTAAGTGTATACGTTCATGATCGCCTAATTCTTTAATTGTCATTTCTTGAACAACTGGATTTAGATGAACGGGATAAACCACCTCCACATCCGGATGACTATCAACTACTTGACGGACAGCTCGGAAAATACGTTCCATTGGTTTACCTTGATTTTCTCTTCGATGCATGGTCATTAAAATCAATCGATTTCCGTCAGCTATTTTATCTAGTATTTCATGCTGATAATCTTCTTTAACAGTTTCTTTTAAGGCATCAATTACAGTGTTTCCAGTAATATAAACATGCTCTGACGAATGATTTTCTTTTAGCAGATTAGCGGCACTCTCTTTTGTCGGTACAAAATAAATATCCGATAACACATCGGTTACTTGCCGGTTCATTTCTTCAGGAAAAGGCGATTGTTTGTTCCATGTACGTAAACCAGCTTCAACATGGCCAACTTTAATTTGGTTATAAAAAGCTGAAATACCAGCCGCAAATGTGGTTGTTGTATCACCATGTACTAAAACAATATCAGGTTTTTCATGTTTCATTGCATCCTCTAATCCAATCAACACATTTGCAGTAATTTGCGCGAGGGTTTGCTGATTTTTCATCACGTCTAAGTCATAATCCGGCTGAATCTTAAATATGTCTAGTACTTGATCTAACATTTGACGGTGTTGCGCAGTAACCACAACTACTGATTCAAAACGGTCTGATTGTCGTTCTAGCTCTAATACAAGCGGAGCCATTTTAATGGCTTCTGGCCGTGTACCAAAAATAGTCATTACTTTAATTTTTTTCATTTCCCTCTTCCTTTCTACCATTTTCTACTTTATCTTTCGTGCCGGATTACCTACCAGTACACTGCCGGCTGCTACATCTTTAATGACCACTGCTCCTGCACCAATCACGGCATAATCGCCGATCCTTATACCAGGTAAAATCGTTGCGTTTGCTCCAATATGTACATTGTTTCCTACTTGAACATTTCCAGTTAAAACTGCTGCCGGGGAAACATGAGAGTAGTCCCCTATCCTGCAATCGTGTTCGACGACCGCACTTGTATTGATAATACAGTGTTTACCGATTTGCACATCAGGATTAATAACTGTTTCTGCCATCACAACCGTTCCTTCTCTAAGGATAGCATCCTTAGCTACTACTGCAGTTGTTGCAATTACAGTGGCAAATTGCATGCTTTGATATTTTCCAGCAATTTTTCTTCTAATCTCATTGTTTCCAATTGCTATGATCAGGCTGTCAAACTCTTTTTGGTAATCTGGTAACTTGTCAGCAAGAACTATTTTTACGGTTGCTTGTTCATTTACTTTTGCTTGATCATCATCTGCTATCAAACCGATTTGTTGATCAACACTGTCATTGAGCATCATTTGAATAACTTTGCTATGACCCCCTTGACCATAAACAGCTACTCTTTCCGCCATTTCTTTTAACTCCTTTCTTCATCCATAAACCGCAACGGCTTTAAAAAGACAAAGAAAGCACAGCCAATTTTGCTTTAGACTATGCTTTCATTTTGCTTACTCTTTTGTACGTAATTCTTTACTCAGTTGGATTAAATATTCTTTTAAGTCATCTTTTACTTCTGGATGACCTAAGCCATATTCAATACTCGTAGTCATAAAGCCGAATTTATCTCCCACATCGTAGCGTGTTCCTTTAAATTCATGAGCCAATACTTTTTGAGTTTTATTTAACTGCTCGATGGCATCCGTTAATTGAACTTCATTTCCTGCTCCAGGTGCTTGTTTTTCCAGCATTTCAAAGATTTCAGGATTTAATAAGTACCGTCCAATGATAGCTAAATTGCTTGGTGCTTCTTCAGCTTTGGGTTTTTCAACAAATTGGTTGACCTCATATAGTCCTTCTTCTAATTTTTCTGCTGGGTCTACGATTCCATATTTTGATGTATCTTTATCAGGCACTCGCATAGTAGCTAAAACTGATAAACCGGTTTTATCATGTTGGTTAATTAATTGTTTCGTTAAAGGCACCTCATCTTTCATCATGTCATCACCTAATAAAACAATGAACGGTTCATTTCCAACAAAGCTTTTCGCATGTAGGACAGCATCGCCCAAACCTTTTGGATAAGATTGACGTACAAAATGCAATTTGATCTTAGTAGTACTTTCAACCAATTTCAATAAATCCCATTTTTCTTTGCTTTTTAAATTTTGTTCTAATTCAAAGTTTGAATCAAAGTGATCTTCAATTGATCGTTTGCTTCTCCCTGTAACAATCAAGATTTCTTCTATTCCTGACTCGATTGCTTCTTCAATAATAAATTGAATCGTAGGTTTATCTACAATTGGCAGCATTTCTTTGGCCATTGCTTTTGTCGCTGGTAAAAAACGTGTTCCTAAACCTGCTGCGGGAATAACCGCTTTTCTAACTTTTTGCATTTGACTTCCTCCATTAACATGATCTAAAAAGTAATTACGATACTTTTATTAATTCATTTTGGTTTACTTACTCGTATCCATTCGGATTGTTTTCTTGCCATCTCCAAGAATCACGGCACATTTCTTCCAAATTATATGAAGCCTTCCAGCCTAATTCAGTTGCTGCTTTCGAAGCATCTGAATAACACGTTCCAATATCTCCAGGACGTCTGTCAACAATAACATATGGTACTTTTTGTTCAGTTGCTTTTTCAAAGTTCGTTACTACATCTAATACGCTGTAACCTTTTCCTGTACCCAAGTTGTAGGCTTCAATTTGTTCCGACTTGAGAACTTTTTCAACAGCCTTTAGATGTCCTTTGGCTAAGTCAACGACATGAATATAGTCGCGGACTCCTGTTCCATCTGGAGTACTATAGTCATTGCCAAAAACACTCAATTCCTTGCGCTTGCCGACTGCTACTTGCGTAATATATGGCATCAAGTTATTAGGGATGCCATTTGGATCTTCACCGATTCGACCACTTTCATGTGCTCCAATTGGATTGAAGTAACGGAGTAATGCGATACTCCAAGTATTGTCTGCTTTGTAAACATCCTGCAGAATTTGTTCAATCATCATTTTAGTTGTACCATATGGATTTGTGGTACTCAATGGTAAATCTTCTGTCAGTGGTGATACATTATTCATGCCGTATACGGTTGCCGAAGAACTAAAGACCATTTTTTTTACATTATACTTTTCCATTAATTCTGCTAAGACAAATGTACCGGTTAGATTATTATGGTAATACTTCAACGGTTCAGCAACAGATTCCCCCACCGCTTTATAGCCTGCAAAATGAATCACTGCATCCAATTTATGCGCTTGAAAGACTTCTTCAAGAACCGCTTTATCTAAAATATTCACTTCATGAAAACTAAAGTCTTTCCCAGTGATTTCTTTAATACGACTTAATACTTCTGGTTTGCTGTTTGAATAATCATCAACGATTACTACTTCATAGCCTGCATTTAATAATTCAACTGTTGTGTGGCTGCCGATATAACCAGCACCACCCGTAACGAGAATAGCCATCTAAACGCTCCTTTGAATTTATTTAACTCTCATTGAAATACTTTGCCTTACAATCATAATATACAACCACTGAAATAACAATCGTAAGACTCGTTTTGGTACCGTTGTCTACTGATCAACTAATAAAAAACCACCGCAATCTCATTTCACAGTGATTCTTTATATCTTAGACTGTTCTTAATCTTTATTGAACAAGTCTCTAGTATAGACTTTTTCTTTTACATCGACTAATTCTTCTTCTAAACGATTAGAAACAATGATATCTGATAGTTGTTTAAATTGTTCAAAATCATTTACTACTTTTGAATTGTAAAAAGTAGCTTCTTTTAAGACTGGTTCATAGACTACAACTTCAATTCCTTTGGCTTTGATTCGTTTCATGATGCCTTGAATAGAAGAAGCTCTGAAATTATCGGAATCCTTTTTCATCGTCAAACGGTAAATGCCCACAACTTTTGGATGTTTTTCGACTATTTGACTAGCAACGAAATCTTTACGTGTCCGATTCGCATCAACGATTGCTCCAATAATATTGTTTGGTACGTCTTCATAATTAGCTAATAATTGTTTTGTATCTTTTGGTAAGCAATAGCCGCCATAGCCGAATGATGGGTTGTTATAGTGAGAACCAATTCTAGGATCTAAACTTACTCCATCAATAATTGATTTTGTGTCTAATCCTCTTACTTCTGCATAAGTATCTAACTCATTAAAGTATGCTACCCTTAAAGCTAAATAAGTATTTGAAAATAGTTTTACTGCTTCAGCTTCAGTAGAATTCATAAATAGAACAGGTATGTCTTCTTTAACTGCTCCTTCAACTAATAGTTCAGCAAAAATGGCAGCTTTTTCTGATTCTTCTCCTACTATAATTCGTGAAGGATAGAGATTATCGTATAATGCTTTGCCTTCTCTTAAAAATTCAGGAGCAAAAATAATGTTTTCCACACCATATTTCTCTTTCGTTTCTTTTGTATAGCCAACAGGCACTGTCGATTTTATGATCATCGTTGCTGACGGATTGTATTTTAAGACATCTTCAATCACACCTTCTACGGTCGATGTATCAAAATAATTCTTTTTATCATCATAGTTGGTTGGTGTTGAAATGATGACAAAATCGGCATCTTTATAGGCAGTATTTTTATCTGTTGTAGCTGTTAAAGTTAATTCTTTAGTTGCTAAGTACTCTTCAATCTCTTTATCTGCAATCGGGGATTTTTTTTGGTTGATCAACTCTACTTTTTCTTCAACAATTTCTAACGCTGTTACTTCATTGTGTTGAGCTAATAAGACTGCATTAGACAATCCCACGTATCCTGTACCTACTACTGTTATCTTCATTTCTCCTGCTCCCTTATCAATAGTTCTATCTAAATCAAAAAGGAAATATTATTCTATTGTTTTTCACTATCATTGCTGATCGTTTTTTTAGAAAAATGAATAAAATAATTATTTGCTTTGTGTTTACTATGTTATTAACAATACAATACGTTTTTATTTTACCATACATTGTTTTAATACTGAATAGCAGAATTTTTTAAAAAAAGAAACACTACAAATTATTTTGTAATGCTTTCTTTTTTATTGTTGATTATTCTAATTCAAGTTGTTGTCTTAACAAAGTAGATACTCTGCTAAGTTCTTCAGGCGCGATTTGTTGGTAAGACACTCCGTTCATCATCACGCCTTCGCCTTCTAATTGAACTTGTTCAATATTGCCAGCCGCAGAACGGTACTTGCTGAAAATATCTACCATATCAGCAAAAGATAAATTGGTTTGCATATTGTTTTCCATTGTTCCAAGGACACTTTGGTATTTGGCAATCGTAGAGAAAGTAGCAGCTTTTTTAACGATTTCTTCAAGAACTTGGCGCTGTCTTTCTTGGCGGCCATAATCTCCATTAGGATCATCATAGCGCATTCTAGAATAAGCTAAGGCCTTTGCTCCATCAAGTGCTTCAATTTTTCCTTCCGTAAAGGTGTAGTCTTCATAAGTGAACGTTAACGGACTAGTCACTTGAATACCACCAACTGCATCCACAATGTCTTTGATTCCTTGCATATTCACTTCTACATAATAGTCAATTGGAATATTCAGTAATTTTTGAACAGTATTCATTGACATCGATGTACCGCCAAAAGCATAAGCATGGTTGATTTTGTCCATTGTACCTTTACCGACAATTTCAGTGTATGTATCACGCGGGATACTGACAATTTTAGATTCGTTCGTTTTAGGATTAATTGTCATCACCATGATGGTATCTGACCGACCTTGTTCTGTCCGTCCTAAGTCACCTGTGTCCACACCCAACATCAAAATAGAAAAAGCTTCACTCTTATCCACATTGACTGGCTTATTTCTCACTTCTTCTTTATCCGCAACATCTTTATAAATTTTATCAGTCGTACCGGTCACATCGCTATATACCTTCCAAATAAACAAACCGAATACAGCCAACAATACAATAACAACTCCTAAGAAAATTTTCAGACCTTTTCTTTTCTTAGGTCGTTTATGGGAGCTGTTTCTCATTTCTGAACGTGATTTAGCCATTTCTTTCCCCTCTTCCGAATCTTTATGTATACCTGTTATTTTTTCACATTGCCCTTTTATTGTACCAGTCGTTTTACTTTTTGCAATTTAAATTTTACTTAAGCTGTGAAAATGCATGTAGTCTATGCAATTCATTGTTACATGTTTTAAAGGTGTTGTGTCTATTTTACATACTTTTGATAGACGACTATTGTTTCTTGATAGAAACGTTCTTGAGAGAACTCCTTAGAGGCTAACTGAAATAGTTTCTCACCTTTCTCTGCTAACTCACCCAAATGCCAATCGTTGTATGCTTCATTCAGCGCTTTTGCAAAAGCTGATTGATCTCCTACAGGAACCAGCCAGCCATAACTTTCATTTGGCACCAACTTTGCAACATCTCCGACATCCGTACTAACAAAAGGAACTCGTTGATTAGCAGATTCTAGTAAAACTAATGGGAATCCTTCGCTATAAGAAGCTAAAACAGAAAGATCGGTTTGGTGCAATATTTTTTCAATAGCTGACTTATCTAAAAAACCATGAAACTGGATATTTTTTGATAGATTTAACCCTTCAGCTTTTTGTTCTAGTGTTTTCCTTAATTCTCCATCTCCTATAATATTCAAATGAAAGTTTTTTAAAGAACTAACTTTTAGACTTTCAAATAAAAATTCATGACCTTTAATAGGAGTTAATCGAGCGATATAACTGATTGTAAAAGTAGAATATTTTTTTTGATCACTTCTCTGCCCGTCAAAAACGATACCGTTGTAAATCACAAAGATACGGTTTTTAGAAATTCCCATCTCCACTAGCTCTTTTTTGAATGCTTCAGTTACTGCAATTAAACCGTCAGCTTTTTTTATACTTCTTACATTCAAATAAGCAAACACTTTTCCTTTTATGCCTTTTCCTACAAAATCAAGTTTAGGATCACTGTGAACTGTGATGATCCATGCTGCTTTGATTTTTCTTTTAATAAGAGATAGAATTAAGTTCGACCTTGCTCCATGAGTATGTACAACATCAAAATGACCAGTATTAATAAAAGTTACCAGTTTTTTTAGAACTGATAGATCATAACGAGATCCTTGACCAAGAGTATGAACTGTTATCCCAAAATCTCGCGCTTCTTTCGCAACGATTCCCTCTTCTAATACCAGTAATTCTGCTGATTGAACATCAAACTGCGACAAAAGAGACAAAATATGTGTCTTCGCTCCGCCTTCTTCCAAACCTGCATTCACATGTAAAACTTTCATAACTTATTCCCTCATTCAACTTAGCCTTTTTTCTTTTCTTTCCGAACAGCAATCAAAAATTTTGGCAATACTAACATCCGTTTAAACCTGGAAGGTTGTTTCATCAAACGGTAAAACCATTCAAGGTTTAGTTTAATAAAGATGGCTGGTGCTCTCTTAACTACTCCTGTATAGGCATCGAAAGCTCCACCTACCCCCATAGCTAGTCCCTTATCAGCTTGTTCTAAGTATTGTTGTATCCATTTTTCTTGTCTAGGGAAACCTATCCCTACAAACAATAAATCAGGTTCTGCACCTAATACTTTATTCATAATAGCTTTATCAGTTAAATCAAAATAACCGTTATGATAACCTGCTAGATCAATACCAGGATATTCTTTTTCAAGCTTTTTTGCTACTGCTTCAATGACTTCTTGTTTAGCGCCCAATAAGTATACCTTTTTTTTCATTTGATTCGCTTCTTTAAATAAATCAAGCATTAAATCATATCCCGTTACTCGTTCAATAATAGGCGTACCAAGCATTCGCGATCCTTTAACAATACCAATTCCATCGGCAGTAATATAGTCGACTTGTTTTAATATTCGCATATACTCCTGATTTGTATTGGCATACATTACGATTTCTGGGTTAGCAGTGACTATAAAAGTCTTTTTTTCTTCCTTAATGCACTTCATTAATTGAAACATGAATTTTTTATGAGACAGATTATCGAACGTCACATTTAAAACTTTTACTTTTTCATTTTTCATTCAAACACCTATTTTTCAATATTTTATGAAACCCTCTAATCTATTGTAATAGAAAAAGTTATAATTTACATTAAGAATATTATCCAATAATAGTTTTTAATTAGAAATAAGGAAGTTAACTTCAGATTTTTATTAACAGAAAAAAATAAGAAAGATACTAATCATTTCTTCTAATTCCAAGAAATGGTTAGTATCTTTTTTTAATTACTTAGCGTCCTTTTATAGAAACCTATCTCACGAGAGCTTTATTTGTACTTCCTGGCGCAGCTCCGCCTTTTTTAACTAATTTAATTTCAATTGCTTCTAAGCGTTTAGCTTTACCTTCTGTTCCGGCAGATTCACCATTTTTTGCCCATCCTAACCAACCGTAACTTTGAGCATGAACACGATAATAGACATCGTATTTATTAGTTATTTCGCCAGTTAATTGAATTTGGATAGCTTCTAAACGTTTTGCCATACCCATAGTTCCGCTTAAAGCTCCATTAGCTGCCCAATTTTGCCAACCTAAACTTTGCACATGTGTCCGATACTGTATTCCTCCGGCACAAGACAAGTCACTTAAATCAATTTTTATTCCTTCAAGTCTTTTGTTCTGTTTTGTTGTTCCACTACCTTTACCATTAGATACTTTACTTTGCCAGCCATTTGTTTGAACATGAGTTGTGTAATTAATACTTGGCGTTTTTTCAATAAAAGCAGCTTGACTTGTTCCAGATGGAGCTGATGATCCTTTTTTGACAACAACTACTTCAATAGCCTCTAAACGTTTAGAAAGACCTTCAGTTCCAGCAGGTGTTCCATTTTTTGCCCATCCTAACCAGCCATAACTTTGTGCATGAACACGGTAGTAAACATCAAAATTACTTGCTTGAGTATCCGTTAATTGAATTTTAATGGCTTCAAGACGTTTATTTTCTCTAGTGGTCCCAGATACTTCGCCATCTGATTTCCAACTTGTCCAACCTTTTGATTGAACATGGGTACTGTATTGAATGCCTAAATGATCAATATTTTGAATTGATAACTTAATAGCTTCCATACGTTTATTTTGTTTTGTCGTACCACTGCCTTTTCCATCTTTGACAACAGGCAACCAACCTTTCGATTGAATGTGAGTAGAATAGGATACTGTTGGTACATTGTCGTATTGAGTTAAATTATAGTTTGCAATAATGTTATTTAAACTTGCAGCATAGCTCGGATCAGTTGCGTATCCACCTTTTACTAATCCTGCTGTCGCTTCTTTATAGTTCGACGCGTTTTCTCTCCACGTGCCTGAGTAATTTTCTTTATTCCAAGTTAAACCATTTCTCAATAACTTTGCATTATCTTCTAATGACTCACGGTAAGAAGGATACTTTCTGAAATTCGCAGTAACAGTATACCAGCCTTTGCTCTCGCTCCACTCTGATGTTTTATAAGCTACACTGTTTCCTTTGTAACTTCCTTTGATTCCAAATAAATTATAATTTGGCGCTGAAGCAAGAGCGCTGTTACCCGATGCACTTTCTAAAATAGCTTGAGCAATCATTACTGACGTGTAAATGTTATACTCTTGACCGAGTGAAACGGCATATGAAGAAATACTATTAATAAATGCAGTTGTAGAAGAAACTGCTCTTGATCTGAAAAACGAAACACCATTTATCTCACTTTCCATAATTTCCAATGCAGTTTCTCGATTTTTTTCAAGTGAAAAAATCGTATTATCATCGTAAGCCGGATTTTCAGAGCTTGTTTCAGGTTCTGTCACTGTATTGTCTTCTACTTCATCTTCCGCATCTATAGAAACTTCCTTTTCAGTTTCTCCTATGACTTCTTCGCTTTCTACTATGCTCTCACTTTCAGAGCTATCTTTGGAAGATTCATTTGTTTCTTCGCTCACTTTGTCTGTTTCTGTGCTGCTATCATTGTCTGCTTCTATGCTACTATCCATTATTTCATCGGATTGTAATTCTGACTCTTGTGTTTCTTCAATTGCATCTGTATTATATGTATTTGAACTTTCAGTGTTGTCTGTCTCTGAGCTATATGTTTCAATCTGAGTATCTGGAACTTTTCTGTCCTGATTGTCTATGTCTGTTGCAAGAACTGTTGTTGGTGCACCAACTGGTATCAGCAATGTTGTGACAACTATACTTGTTAAAACTTTGCTTCCTTTATTAAAAAAAAATTCCAACTCTTTACCTCTCCCTTTTAAAAAATATACTTTATTATCATAACACACCTATTTAGTTATTTAATGACACTTTTGTGACTTGTTCTGTTTATAACTAATAAAGCACAAAGCATTCCTCTAAACAAACTAGAGGAATGCTTTGTGCTGATTAATTGGATCATTTAAATTAGTTGATTTATTTTATAAAAGAGTTAGAGACACTCTCGCGTTTTTTTAGTTTTGTTGTCGCATATCTGTTTACCTAACAATCTTTTTATCTACAATTTTAAGGATGCTTCAAATAACAAAAGAGCTTCTTTCCATGTAGGTATTTCAAACCCGGTTTTTTCTGCCTTGCTCAAATCCATTATAGAACATTTCGGTCTATCCGCTTTTTGCGGATAATCTTCTGATGTAACAGGAGTAACATTTACAACTTTATCTTTCAAAATTTCTTTTGCAAACTCATACCATGAACAACTATCTTCATTAGACAAATGGTAGATTCCATAATCTGCTTTTCTTTCAACGAGATAGCTTACGAATTCAGCTAGTGTTCGTGTCCATGTTGGTCTGCCAACTTGATCTGCTACGACAGTTAATGTGGAATGAGAGTCAGCTAATCTTTGCATCGTAAACACAAAGTTATTTCCAAATTCGCCAAATACCCACGACGTCCGAACAATATAATACTTCGTAACTAAACTCTGAACGATTTGTTCACCTGCTAGCTTTGCTCTTCCATACTCGCTTTTTGGATTAGTTTGATCGGTTTCTTTGTACTCTCCTAGACTTGTTCCGTCGAATACATAATCTGTACTAATATAAATAAGTGTCGCTCCTATAGACTCGGCAGCTTTTGCAACATTTTCTGTTCCTGTTACATTTACTAACTGATTCATGTCTTTACCTTCATCTTCTGCTGCATCTACAGCTGTGTAAGCTGCGCAATGATAAATAACTTCTGGCTTAAGTTCAAGAATAAGTTGGTCTACGGCTGTACTGTTTGTTATATCCAAATTTTTTGAGCCCACTGAAACATAGTCTACATGTTTTTCGTCTAATAACTTTCTTAATTCAGAACCCAATTGTCCTGTTCCTCCGGTAATGAGTGCCGTCATATTTAAACCTCCATTTTTGGTAAAGATAAAAGACTTGCTTAGCTTTCAAACAAATCTTTTAATCCATCATCTAGTTTAAACCAGCACGTTCTTTCAATGGACGCCACCAGTTTTCGTTTTCTTGGTACCATTTGATAGTTTCCATAATTCCTGTATCAAAAGTGTATTTTGGTTTCCAGCCCAATTCAGTTTCTAATTTTGTCGGATCAATGGCATACCGTTTATCATGACCCAGCCGGTCGTCAACATATTTGATTAGGTCATGTGATAATCCCAATTCTTCTACAATGATATCCACAATTTCATTATTAGTTCGTTCATTGTGTCCACCAACGTTATATACTTCGCCTTTTAATCCTTTATGCAAAACTAAATCAATGGCTTGGCAATGATCTTGTACATGCAGCCAGTCACGCACATTTAAGCCATCCCCATAAATCGGTAATTCTTTATTATCCATTCCATTAGTGATCATTAGCGGAATCAATTTTTCTGGAAAATGATATGGCCCGTAATTGTTTGAACATCGGGTAATATTCACATTCATCCCATATGTTTCATAGTAAGAACGAACCAACAAATCTGCTCCTGTTTTACTGGCAGAATAGGGACTATTCGGCGCTAACGGAGTTTCTTCAGTAAAGTACCCTTCTTCTCCTAATGAGCCATAGACTTCATCTGTTGAGACTTGCAGGTATTTCTCAATCTTCATTTCTTTGGCCACGTTTAATAAAGCTAATGTTCCTTGGATATTAGTTTCCACAAAAATTTCTGGATTTAAAATACTGCGGTCTACGTGAGATTCTGCCGCAAAATTTACAAAATGAGTAATTTCGTGTTCGTTTACTAAATGACGTACCAACTCTTTATTGGTGATATTACCTTGTACGAACACATGATTTGGATTATCCATTATGTCATCCAAATTATGGATGTTTCCAGCATAAGTCAATAAGTCTAAATTGATTACTTTGTACTCTGGATAATTTTTTAAAATATAATGCACAAAGTTGCTGCCAATGAAGCCGGCTCCGCCTGTTACTAATACATTCATGGTTATTTTTCCTCCCAGATAAATGGACTGTTAAAATCAGCTAATGTCGGATGTTGTTGATCTTTTTCAGATAACACGAGTTTACTGATAGGCATCGGCCACACAATTCCAATTGCTGGATCATCAAAAGCAATCCCGCCATCATGTTCTTTCGAATAATATTCATCAACTTTATATTGAACATTACAGTTCGGAGTTAACGTTACGAACCCATGTGCAAACCCTTGGGGTACTAATAATTGTCGATGATTATATTCACTTAAAAGGTAGCCTTCCCACTTGCCATATGTTGGAGAACCGACACGAATATCGACCAATACATCATAAATAACCCCAGTCGTTACACGAACTAATTTTGTTTGAGCTTTTCCAGGTGTTTGAAAATGCATACCTCTCAGAACTCCCGGCTCTACTGATAATGAATGGTTGTCTTGGATAAAATCAATAGCGATACCAGCTTCTAAGAATTTTTCTTTTGTGTAGCTCTCAGTAAAAAAACCGCGATGATCGCCAAAAACATCCATTTCGATAATTTTTACGTCCTGTAATTGCGTATCAAATACATTCATTTCTATCTACTCCTTACCATTCTGTTGTGGCTAATCTTAACATATATTGACCATACTCATTTTTTTTCAATGGCTGCGCCAGCTTAATCAACTGCGCCCGTGAAATATATCCCATACGATAGGCGATTTCTTCTAAACAAGCTACTTTAAGATTTTGTCTCTTTTCAATCGTTTCAATAAATGTACCGGCTTCTAAAAGTGATTCATGGGTTCCAGTATCTAACCAAGCATATCCGCGACCCATCACTTCGACGTCTAATTTGCCAGCTTTTAAATATGCTTTATTCACGTCTGTAATTTCTAATTCACCGCGAGGAGAAGGCTCGATATTTTTAGCAATTTCAATAACGTCGTTATCGTAAAAATACAATCCTGTAACAGCGTAATTGCTTTTTGGCACTTCAGGTTTTTCTTCTATCGATAATGCTTTCATCTCTTCATCAAATTCAACGACTCCAAAGCGTTCAGGGTCATTAACATGGTATCCGAAAACGGTTGCCCCAATCTCTTTTTGAGCAGCTCTTTGCAGCATTTTAGATAATCCACCACCATAATAAATATTATCACCTAAAATCAGACAAACGGAATCTTTTCCAATGAAATCTTCTCCGATAATAAACGCTTGTGCTAATCCATCTGGACTTTTCTGAACTTTATATTCTAGATTCAAACCTAGTTCTGAACCATCACCGAATAATTGTTCAAATCGCGGTGTATCCTCTGGTGTTGAGATGATTAAAATATCTTTAATGCCTGCTAACATTAAAATAGACATTGGATAGTAAATCATGGGTTTATCATAGATCGGCATCAATTGTTTCGATACCGCTTTAGTTAAAGGATATAAGCGTGTGCCGCTTCCTCCTGCTAAAATAATACCTTTCATATAGAAAAATCTCCTTTTACTAACTTTTTTATTCTTCCTTTGAACTACTAAAAATTGACTATCTCTAAGTACGTTTTTTGTTCATAGTTGTTAGTTCATCCTTTAAAGTATACTTCACAAATGGAACGTTTAGCAAATAGTTTTCAATAAATTAACTACTTTCACATTTATTTTATTTTTATTTATTGATTATATAGAAAAGGCATCCAGTTTTTTTATGCCGGACACCTTTTTCCTATTTTCTTAGAGTATTTATTTAAAGTATTGAACGATCCCTTCGTAAGCTCCTTGTGCTAATTTATTTTGATAACTATCAGTTATTAATTTAGCGCGTTCAGACGCATTATCGAGATAACCAAGTTCCATTAAAATCGCGGGCATATTGGTTTCCCGGATAACATGAAAGTTAGCTGTTCTAGTTCCACGATCTACAGCTCCTGAACGACTTAATAAGGATTTATGAACAGCACTGGAAAGTTTGCCGCTTTCTAATGAACGTTTAGTATTGTTTGACATAGGATTAGTCGAATTGCCAAGTCGATTATACGAATAGGTTTCAATACCGTAAGAAGTTCCAACAAATGAATTGTGATGCACACTGACAAATATATCAGCTTTTATTTTGTTGGCTTCTTGTGCCCGATTAGATAAGCTGACAAAAGTATCTGTCTTTCTAGACATGACTACATCGTATCCATGTGCAACCAATAATTTTTCTATTTTTAAAGCCACTTTTAAGTTGATGTCTTTTTCTTTGATTCCGCCTGAAATAGCACCCGGCTCATCTCCGCCATGTCCTGGGTCCAAATAAACCAACATGCTGTCTAATCCTTTTTTATTCATCCAGCCGATCGTTTTGCCATTAACTGCAATCAACGCCCATGTAGCGCGATTTGTTACTTTTTCTTGTAAAACCTTCACTGACTGGTTTAGATAACTACTGGATTTTCCAATAATCGTATTTCCTTGAGTATATCCAGGAGCGGTATAAACATCATGTTGCCCTTGGATAACTTTAGCATTATAATTTGTTATTTTAGTTGAAGTTACAGCATCGTATTTAAAGTTAATACCATTTGTATTCATCCAGCCAATTGTTTTTCCATCAACAGCAAACTGCGCAAATGTTGCTCGATTTGTTTGAGCCAGTTTGAGGACTTGAATTGTCTTATTCATATAAGCAGAAGATTTTGCAATTAGTTGATTTCCCATTGTATAACCCGGTACTGTATAAACATCATGGTGTCCAGCTGTAATAACTGCATCAAAGTGAACTGAATTTGTACTGTTTATTTTATCCGGTTGAAGTGCTACACCATTTTTATTCATCCAACCAATAACTTTACCATTTACTGAAAATCTTAACCAAGTGGCACGGTTCGTAATTTTTTCTTCAATAATTTGTACCTTTTCATTTACATATGGAGCTAATTTAGTTAAAATTTCATTATTTTGCGTATAACCTGGCACGCTGTAAACATCATGGTGTCCTGCCGTAATGATTGCATCATAGTGAATCATTTTACTTCTTAAAATAGCATCATACTGCAATGTCAGATCTGCTTTATCTATCCAGCCGATTGCTTTGCCATCAATAGAAATTTCCATCCATATAGCACGATCTGTTACTTTTTCTTGTGTCACACGAACTAATTTATTCAGATAGTCAGTAGTCTTGCCCACTTCATCTGCACCTGAGGTAAAACCAGGTGCTGAGTAGATGGGTTGATTGCTTTTGCTGACCGTTGCATCATAGTGAACTAAACGACTGGATGTAACAATATCAGAATAATTTATTTTTAAAATTTCCAATCCATTTTTATTCATCCAGCCAATTGTTTTCCCATTAATCGTTATCAAAGCCCAAGTAGCTCGATTTTTCGCTACTTTTTCTTGAACAATTTTAACTTCTTGGTTTAAAAAAGTAGAAGAACGATCAATTACCCGATTATCTTTCGTATATCCCGGAACTGTATAAATATCGTGTTGCCCTTGAACAACTTTAGCGTCTATATCAACAGTTTTAGTGGATAAAATCGTATCATAATGCACCGTTAAGCCTTTTTTATTCATCCAGCCGATGACTTTCCCATTAAGAGAGATTTGCGTCCAAATTGCTCGATCTGTTACTTTTTCTTGAACAATACGTATTTCTTTATTTAAATAACTTGCTGACTTTGTAATCAGTTGGTTTCCTTCTGTATAGCCCGGAATCGTATAAATATCATGACGACCCTCTGCTACTGTAGCATCATAATGAACAGCTCGGCTTTCAGTCACTTTATCATATTGCAAAGTTAACTTATTTTTGTCGATCCAGCCTAAGGATGTTCCATTCATTAGAGATACTAGAAACCAAGTGGTTCGATTCGTTACTTTTTGTTCTGTTATTTTGACTTTTTGATTCACATATTTAGAAGTGTCTCCAGTAACTTTTGCATTTTTAGTGTATCCAGGTGCTGTGAAAATTGTTGCTTTTACGGATGAGAGAACCGCTTCGTAATGGACAGATTGACTAGATAAAATTGTATCTTCTATCGGTTTTAAACCAACTTTATTCATCCAACCTACTGTCTTTCCATTCACTTCGATTTGAGCCCAAGTCGCACGATTGGTTACTTTTTCCTGTATGACTTTTACTTCTTGATTTAAGTATGCAGCTGATTTCTCTATAAGTTGATTGCCTTTTGTGTAACCAGGAACAGTGTATATATCATGACGATCATGGAGAACCAGTGCGTAATAATCAACTGCTTTAGTAGATAGAACGGTATCATATTTTATTCTCAGTCCTATTTTATTCATCCAAACAGCTATTCCGTCAACTGATATCTGTACCCACGTTGCACGATCGGTTTCAACTTCTTTAATGATTTGTACTTTTTTATTTAAATAACTACTAGATTTCGTCAAGATTTCATTATCAGGTGTGTAGCCTGGTGCTGAATAAACATCGTGTCTTCCTTGGGACACTAAAGCATCATAATGAACATTTCGCGTTTCGATGATTGTATCGTATTGAATCGTCACACCGTCTTTTTCAATCCAACCAATTGTTTTACCGTTTTGAACAATTAAAAACCATGTTGTTCCTACAGCAGTTTGTTTCTGTTCGGTAATTTGGACTTTTTTCCCTGAGTAACTAGAAGATTGAGCAACGACTTCAGCATTGTTGGTGTAGCCTGGTGCTGAAAAGATTTGTTTGTTCTCATTATTTACAATAGCATCTAGATGTGTCTTTTTGCTGCTCGTAATTTCAGTCGTTTGAATCTTCACACCGTTTTTATTCATCCAACCAATCTCACTGCCATTTTGTGCAATTAATAACCATGTCGCACGATTGGTCTTTTTCTCTTCAAGAACTTGAAGAGATTGATTTAAGTAAGTTGAAGACTTAGTAATGATTTCGTTCCCTTTTGTATAGCCGGGCAACGTGTAGATATCGTGGTGTCCTTGAGAAACAATGACCTCATATGATGTTTTGGCTGCAGCAGTAACCGTATCATATTGAATTTCTGCCCCTATTTTATTCATCCAGCCGATGTCTTGTCCGTTAATAGAAAACTGAATCCATGTTGCGCGATCTGTCACTGCTTCTTGAATGATTTGTATTTTCTGATTCAAATAAGGTTCAGATTTTCCAAGTTGCGTTGCACCTTCTGTAAATCCTGGTTTAGTATATAAATCATGTCTCCCTGCAATAACGATTGCATCATAATGTACTTTTTTATCAGAAACAATTGTGTCATATGCAAGTACTGCCATGCTCTTTTCCTCTGGAACAGGTTGTTCAGAAGCTGCTTTTATTTTTTCATTTGTTTCGGTCTTCACTTCAGTAGAGCCGATAGTTTCAGACGTGTTTTCCGATTGTGATTCTGCCTCTTCTGGAGGATTTTCAGAAGTGCTATCAATAGTAGTTTCTTCTGGTGACTCAGACACTGCATTCTCTTGTGATGGTTCGTCAGAAATGATTTCTTGTTTATTGCTATTATCAGACTTCTTGTTTTTTTGTTCTGTTAAAACTTCGGAAGTTGAATAAGCAGCAGGTGGGCCGGCAGCTATAACTGCAGTAGGTAAAACGATTGGCGAAAGCAAGGTTATAGTCATTGCAACCGTTATACATTTTATCAAGTATTCTTTTTTATTATTCACTTTTGACTTTATCTCCTTTTTATTTATTTCCATTGTTAACTGGGCTATAATACCAACAATAACAAAACAACTATAATTTTTATTTAGGTTGAACAATATCTAGGTCTAAATAATAAAATACTTTATTACCTTTAATTTTTTCAACTATTCAGAAATTTTAATGTGAATTTTCTCAAATTCCTTTATAGGCAAATTGCTGATCCAACTCACTAAATTATAATTTATTCTAAGTAAAGCGTTCACATCTATATTGACAACTGGGCAGTCCTTTGAAAGAATTTTTTATATAATTACCTGTTTTCATTTATCATTACCTTGCTACTAATTCAATTATGTACTATCTCATAGTACTACAGACTCTAACCTCTGTCGATACTACTTTATCTTAGAAAACATAAAAAGATTTGAACACTGATTATAGTGAGCAAATCTTTTTATAGCTTTATTTATTTTTATTACGTCTACCGAGAAATTCTTTCAGCAACTTTCCTTGACCTGTTACCAAAATCCCCATTAAAAAGATAACCATAAAACCTATACCTTTAACCACTAAGTTAAAGAAATTGGAAAAAGGTAATTCTGGTAATAACAAAAAGAAAATAATTTGAAGTAATCCCATGATCATAGGTTTAATAAGAATCTTAAAATATTCTTTAAACGTTGCATTAAATAAACGATACATTAACAAATAATTATTCATAAAGAAGTTTAATGTAAATGATAACACAATCATAGCTGCTACATATTCGATTTTTCCAAGAAATATCCCGATCGCTATGCTTATAATGTTTAATGCAGTTGATAAAATACCTGATAATAACAGTAGATCTGTCCGATTAGCTGACTGAAAAATAGCTCCTGTACTGCTTGATATCATTTGTACCCAAACGGAGACTGCTAATATTTGGAAAGTTATAATGCTTCCACCCCATTGATTTCCAAATAAAAAAGTCACTACTTCTGTTGAAGAAAAGAATAGAAAAACGGATATCGGAACTCCTAAAGTACCTAGTACTAAAGTAATTTTTAAATATACTTTTTTTATAACAGATTTCTCTGTTTCGTAATCCGATAATATTGGTTGAATTACCGGTGTAATAACACTAGTTAAAATTTGATTTGGATAAAGAGATACCTGGTAAGCTTTATCATAAAAAGCCAAAGCATTTTCACTGAAAAAACGTCCAATTAAAATTTTATCTAAATTTCTAGAAAAGTAATTGATGAAATTAAATGCAAATTGATTTTTTGAAAATTTGTAAATTTTCTTCAAAGGTGCTCCAGACATTTTAAATGTTACCTTCAACTTAGCTTGATAAAAAAAGATAATAAACATAACAAAAGCTTTTGCAATATTTCCAATAATCAATGCATAGTAACTAAAGCCAGCAAACGCTAAAACAATAGACAACACACCTGAGGCTAGGTTAGCTGCAATGGTTACCATATTCACATTAAAAAACTTCTTCTCTCGTAAAAGGATAGATTGTGGCACAACTAATAAGGCATAGAAAATAACACAAACTCCCAAAATTAAACATATTTGTTGATAGACTGCATTGCTATAAAAATTACTGATTGGAATACCTAATGACATGAAAATCAATCCCAATGTCACAGCTAAATATATTGAAAAAGCAAAAATACTTCCAATATCTTTTTCATTCAGATCTTTGTATTGAATAATTGCTGGTCCAATACCAAAGTCTGCAAGCATTTGGAAAAATACTAGGAATACATTGACTACTGCTACTACTCCATAATCTGCCGGAGTTAGCAGTCTTGATAAAATCCCAGTTACTAACAATTGAATGATTACGTTTGAATATTTTCCTAAGGCGCTATATAGGATTCCTTTTTTAAATTCATTTGCAACGCTCATCTTATAAGCCCCTTTTATGATTTATTTACTGTTTTTTTTATCTGTTGCAAACTGGATAATTTTACCTTCAATGCTATCCAAATACTTTGAACTAAGTATTTGTTAAAAACTTTGTGGCTGTTTCCAAAACTTAATGCTGAAGATTGATCTTCTTTATGATAAATTTCTGCTCCATTTGCATATACCATTTTCAAGTTTAATTTTTCCATCATGATTGCTAAAATATTTTCTTCATAATATAAAAAAGTTTCAGGAAAAAAACCCTCTATTTCATTAAGAAAGTTTTCAGTTAAAAGTATAGCTGATCCATGCAGAAAGTAACTCTTATTTTCCATATTTTTAGTCGAATTTTCATTAGATTGTATAACGGCTGCTGGCTTGATTTTACTTTTTAAACCTGTATAAAATCTTAGGATATTCCATTTTTCTAAAGTAAAGTAAATAGCATCTTTCAAAAGACGTTTTCTAGTAATCGGTGTATATACAGGGTTTTGATTTAAGCCATCTGCTCCTATGATTTTTGTACCAACGGCCCCCACTTTTTTTCCAATATCAAAGTTAATTAAAAAATTAATATAATTTACATCAGTAAAAATAACATCATTATTGACAATAAGTATATTTTTGAGTCCTAAATTTTGCTTTGCAAATTTAATACCTGCATTGTTTCCTTTAGCGTATCCTAGGTTCTTTCCCGTTTCAATAATACTTATGCCATTTTTTTTTCCATATCGTTCACAAAGTTTTTCAAATGAACCATTTTGAGAATCATTATCTACAATAATGATTTCAAAACATTGATTAGTCTGCTGTTTTAAAGATTCAATACATTCAATTGTATCCTGATAGTTTAAATAATTTAAGATCACTATTCCTATTTTTTTCACCTTTGTGTAAGCTCCTTTATTAAAAAGTAAGACAAAACAATGAATTTACGGCTTTTTATTTTCCAAGAAGCATATAAACAATCATCTTCCAAGCATAAGGACGTAATTTTGTTTTTGAGGACAGCTTGCCGAACCGCTTTTGTATTTCTCGTTTTCTTTCCTTTTTACTTAAACTTTGATCTGAAGCAATTCCTAATAAAATATAATTTAATATAAAACTTTCATAACCTTGTTGACTAAACTCACTCTGATGCGATGTCAGCCATTCCTCAGTAAAACGCCAACGATTGATATTACCTACACGTGATGAAACTGGAACATCAGAATGGTAAATAATTTTCGGTTCTATAACTTGAATAATAGTCAATTTATGTTCTTTATCTAATTTTAAAAGCCAATCCCAATCTTGATGTTTTATTAATCCTTTTGTAAAAGGAGATTCAAGTAAAAGACGCTTTGGAACCAATATTGTAGAAGTTTGAATAAAACCAATATTCCTTAGTCCTTTTGTTTCAAATAAGTAATCTGCTATTTTTTTTTTCTTACTATATTGATAATCAATATTTGGCAATTTGTCATAGACTTTTTGGTTAATATCGCGGTATCTTTCTAAAGAAGTAAAACATAAAAAATCATCTTCTATAGTTAATTTGTTTTGCTTAATCAATTCTATTTGACAATTTATTTTATCAGAAAACCACTCATCATCATCATCAAGTAATGCTACATAATCGCCTTTTGCTTGTCGTACACCAATATTTCTCGCTTCACTTCCGCCTACTTTTTCTTCAGTCTGAATTAAGCAAATTGGGATAGATGAAAATGCATTTAATTCATCTACCAGCATAGCTGTTTTTTTGGATAATCCATCAACAACTATAATAATTTCTAACGCTTTATAATCTTGTTTAAGTACGCTCATTATAGCTCTTCTTAAGAAAAAAATTCTTTCGAAAGTTGGAATAACGACACTAACTAAGGGTAGGTCCAAAACAATCTCTCCTTGTGCATAATTTATATTTTTTATTTCTAGCAGTGTCACGCCCCTAAACTAATAATAGTAACGAACAATGAACAGTATATATATAAATAAAAAGTAATTACTCTATTCAGTTTTTATAGTTAAAAGTAATATTACCTTATTAAGTACATCACTTTAATTTTTTTAAAACTTATTTATTCTATTGAAAGTATAAACAAAGTAACAACTTATTTACTATTGAATTTGAATGACCTTCACAGATGCATTGTAATTTTCCAATTGAACACGTTGTATTTTGTACCAATTTTTAGTGGTTGTTTTCTTTTTAATAATTAGAACTACTTCTTCAACTGGGAGCAAAGGATCAATTTCAGATAAGTCACTTGCTATCACCATTTTTGTAGTATTGACCTCAGCATCATTATTTTGTTTTTTTTCATTTTGCATTAAATGATGAACTAACTCTTTTTCTAAAGGTTGTTCAGATAATATAACTTTAACCCTTTTAAATGGATGGTTAATTGCATGGCCTAGTTTAATACCTAACTCTTCATTCGAAATATTTTTTAAATTAGTGAAGTTTAAGACAATGTCATCCTCTTTTACAGCATAACTAAAAGAATCTATTATTTCTTTCCTAAATATAGCATATATAAGTGAAATTATTACGCCTAGTATTGCTGAACCGACAAGAACTATTACGCTATATAAAGCAATTTTAGTTAATGACGGAGCAGTGTTACCTTCGACTAATGTACCTTGTTGTTTTTCTTCTTTTTCTTCTACACTTTCTTTATGGAGTTTTGGTGTTGATGTCATGTAAATGAATTTATTTTTAAAGAATGGAATAGACCCATCTTGAAAGCTTTCATAATAAGCAGTTGAAATTGATTTATTAAGTTTATAATCACCCGTTCCGATTGAGAGTGTTAATAAATAAGTTTCATGGTCTAAGCTTACATTCACAGCAATTTTTGGAGATGGTTTAAGAGAGCTGTTCGCTTTTTCTTCAATCATTTTAATAGTATCCGGAGCAATCAATAATTTTTTCAATAAATTATAGTTAGTAAATTGAACAGCTTCGTCATTCTCTACATAGAAATCAAAAGAAACGATGTTTTTTTGCAATTCCTCTAATTCTTTTTTTGTCAGTATAGTTTCTTCGTTACCATTTATACTTCCCTGTTGCAAATCAATTTCGTTAGAGTTTTCTAGTTTTGTATTACTAAAAAAAGAATAACCGACTCCTATACTATAAACCACTATACAAACAGCAATTGTACTAATGATAATTTTGATGTGATCTTTAAAAAAAGACCTAACATCTTCCCAAACTGGTAAATTTTTCATTCCATAATCTCCCTAATAAAAAATATTTCTAATCGCTTTACTATAGATTTCATAATTTAAAGTCAGACTTGAATATTCTTTCTTTAAATTTCAATAAAATTGATATGCCTTAGCTATATATAATACTTTAATTAAACATTAGATAATCAGAAACAAAAAACTATGTCTCTTAACTATTTATGAACCATAAAGTACTATAAATTTTAGCAAAAATAGATTTTTTATTTTTCTTAATTTATTATTTAATCCAAAATTGTAATTTCTTTAGAAATTTCTTTTGGAACTTCATCTTCTTCTAAGCCTTTTGAAGAAACTTTGTCAAAAAGAATTTTAATAGTTTGTAACATAATCTTAGCATCTAAAAAGAAACTGTATTTCTTAATATAAATTAAATCAAAATTCAACTTACTATTAAAATCAGAAGCGTACTTCCCATAAACCTGTGCATATCCTGTGATTCCCGCGCGAACATTATGTCTCAAATAATAAGCAGGATTTTGTTTTTGAAATTGATCAACAAAAAATGGACGCTCTGGTCTAGGGCCAACTACAGACATTTCGCCTTTCAAAACATTAAATAACTGTGGCAACTCGTCAATACGCAATGCCCTTAAATACTTACCTATTGTGGTGACTCTTGTATCACTAGAAGAAGCTAATACAGGACCGGAGTCTTTTTCAGCTGTAGTTGCCATTGATCTAAACTTTAGTATGTTAAATTCTTTACCATCATGAGTAATCCGAACTTGGCTATAGAATGCAGGTCCTTTTGAAGTTAATTTTACTAATATTGCTGTAATCAACATAATCGGTGAAGTAATCAAAATAAGCGTCAATGAAAAGATAATATCAACCACTCGTTTAATAAGTCCATCTTCAGCCGGAATTCTAAAATCAGAAATTTCAATAATACTCTCATCTTCTATGTTCATTATATTAGGATTAACCATTATAATATTTTCAAAACTAGTGTTTAAAAATATCCTTTTTTCGTTTCTAATCACTAAATCATAAATCTTGATTCGTTCTTCTTCGTCTATCTGACTTGCCAGATAGACTATATCTATTTCGTTTATATGAGCTTTAATATTTTCGTAATAATGTCCAACTACAACCAGTTCAACTTTATGTCTTTCATTTTTTGCTTCATCGAAATTCTGAAATGCTGAACGAACTTTTTCTTTTGTTCCCACAAGCATTACTTTTTTTGTTCCATTAAATTTTAGATATAGTTTATATACTATTGCCCGCCAAATAAACAAGATGACTATACTGAAGATCAAATTATACAGCAGTACTGATCTGGGGAAAGTAAACCAGCGACCGGCAAATGTAACAGCCATTATAGCTACAGTCATGATAACTTGGATAATGATTGTAATGTATAAAAAGTCACTTATAGACTTATTATATAAGACATATACTCCAAACAAAATATTCAAGAAAACAAATACAGCCATTATATATACAATTGCGTTTGTGTATGCAACAAAATTATAGTCAGGAATGTTCTCTTTAAACTGAAAATAAAAAGAAAGGAGAATGGAGAGATGAAATAATAGAATATCTACTGCACCTATCAATACTTTTTTTGTTTTGCTAAATGTTTCTCCTTGAGACATAATTCATTTCCTCCGTTCAATTTGTCAAAAAATAATTCTTCTTTAAAATAAACCTTTTTAACTATAGTATTTTTTATTTAAGCTTGCCAAATTTTTCCATTAAGCACAGTAAAACAAATAAATATTAAGTTTATCTAAATGATTAAGACTATTCTCATTTACTTATTTTCTTTATTGAATTTTTTTAAAAAAGTGTGTTTTTTCTCTATTAGAGCTAATATAAATGAACAATAATAAGAGATATATCCAGAAAGCAGATGATAAATAACCACCTTTTTGAAAATTTAAAATGATAAACAAAATAGCCATTTTGAAATTTTTTAAAAGCAAATAAGTACTAAATAAACAACATAAAACAAATGCTATTAATCCCAAATCAGATAATATATAAGCATAAATATTCCATATATTCGGTGTATGTCCTATCCCATTTCCCATAAAAATATGTTCTTTATTCACATAACTCCAACTTCTAATTATTCTAAATATTGTTGAAAAATCCTGCCCATTTAGTATATCGATTGTTCTACGTATCACAGTTTCATAAATCAAATTCTTAAATAAAAAAATGATACCTAAAAATATACCTAAATAGACCCACATTATTTTTGTCCATTTAAATGTTTTTATTTGTTTTATGTTTAAAAACTGCAGCACGTAAATAATGAATAATACTGCTATTGAACTATAAGAAAAAGTTAGAATAACAGTCAACGTCAAAATTGCATTTATTATTGTTGGAATTTTTATTTCCAATTTATTAAAGAAATTCATTCCGAGAATTATATTTAAGTAGTAACCTAAGTAAGAAGGCTCTGAAAAAAGACTTCTTGTTCGAATCAAACTTTCATTTTCATTAAACCTATAGCTTGATGCATCTAATCGGGTAAATTTCCAAAAAAATTCATAAGGTAAAATATCACCCGAATATAATGAAAAGGTTATATAGAGTCCGATAATACAAACAACTATTGCTATAATATTAATTAATTTAAGTAGTTTTTCTTCTAATGTGTATTTTTCCACGTAATTGTATAATTCCATAGCAATCAAAACATAAAAAGTTACTTTAATTAAACCAGCTATTCCTACTTTTAATTCGAATTGCTCATTGTTAAAGTAATTCAGTAAAATATTGGCTATGATAACACCTAATATAAGCATTATCCATTTCATTTGTTTATTTTTAATATAGTAATTTCCACTAATCAGTAAGCATATCCCAATAAACATTAAAAAAAACTCAGTAAAAGTAAATATACCAAACATCCAATCTGTCACTGCAAATGAAATGCTCAAAAGGAATAAAATAACTGTACTCCATTTTTGATGATTTTTTTCATTTAGTTGCAGCCATTTATTCATTAAGGAAGCTTTTTCCAATTCTTCCCCGCCTTTCATTTATTAGAAAATTTTGAAACAATATCATTGTACCATATTATTCTGATTACAACTTTTCATATTATACCAAAAAAATAGTTAAAAGTTTAACCTTAAGTTGATTTAACATAAAAAAACTGTAGACGCCAAACGACTAATTCTACAGTATATTTATAAAATTGAAAAACTTAGATTTTAACAAAAAAATTTTTTGTACCTATTTTTAAGATTTACATTAACTCTTACAAAAAACAATTCAAAACCATATGGACTGATATATTTAAATACTTAAAAGTTTAAATTTTTTTTAAAAACTAAATATTGTTTGATAAGGGATATACTCTGTATATGTGCCTGAAACGACAAATATTAAGCATAAAATAAAAAATGTAAAGGCAAAATATAACAATAAATTACTTAATTTATTTCTTGTAAGATTCATAAACAAGTATGGCACCAAAAATACTTCGCTTGTTGAAAATAATGTACTAATTCTTCCACCTACTGTACCAAGAGTCCCGGCTGAAATTAGAATTAGAGACGACAAAAGATATACTTTCAACATTCCTTCAATAAATTTTTGTTCCTCAAGATTGGATTGGATGCACAAGTAAAATACTCCAAAAAAAATGCCAACTTGCATCCAAAGAACTGGATTCATTATCCAACTTCCATCCGTATAAGAAGGTGAAGTAAAGTAGGCAATGTAACGATCTGGGATTGCCCAAGTGTATAATTGTGGTATTTGTATAACCAGACCAATAATTGTGCTCAAAATCAGTAATCCTATTACAGTTTTAGTAGTAAGCTTTTCAAAGATTATATTGAACAAATATACAACAATAAAAAACCACGCAGTTATATGGAATAAAGATGCTAAAAAAACAATTAGTAAAAATGGGGCAGGCTTCTTTTTTATCATAAAAGGAATTGCATATAATAGTATAATGCAAGCTAATGATGATCTTATTTGCCCCATGTCACGTACTAAAAAAAAGCGAGCGTAGTAATACATTAAAAATAATGAGGGAAACGGTGTATGTTTGTATACAAAGTAACCAAGAAGACCGATACTTAAAAGCGAAAAGACCAATATAAAGAAGTAAAAGTTTAGCTCTAATTTAGAAAAAATAAAATTCAAAAAAAGATAACCTTTTTCTGCGTCTATACTTCCATTGAACACATCACTTACATTATCTATCTTTTCAAAAAAATTTTTATAGGATATAAAATCATATCCTGTAAAAAACCTAAGGCCTGCCATTAAACTCATTACACTTATTGTTATAAACGAAATTTTTTTTTCTCTTAACAACACTTCTGTTAACGCAAGAATAGTTAATATTATTAAAACAAAAAAATATAAACTCATATGTTACCTCTTTCTAAGTCGAAAATCAGATTATTTAAATTACTACTTCGTAATTTTTAAAATATTTTTTTTAACTATTTTAATATAATTGTTCCTTCACTTCCCCAGATGCCTCTATAGGTATATTGTTTAAATCCAAGCTATATATATTTCGAGGAAAATTAGTAATTTATTTTTTTGAGTTATTGCTTCTTAGTAATTTTTTATAGATGTAAGCTCGTGTTTCATTAGGGACAATGCTCACAACAACTTGACCAATCATACTTATTAGGTAATCAGAATAAGAGTTAAATCCAACTTCGTATATTTTTTTTCTAGCTAACTTAGAACTTTTTAAGTACTGAATTCCTCCTCGTCTATAAAACATTTCATTTCCTGCTCTAGCATAAACTAGTATTTCATTTAAGTTTTTTGTTTGAGTGCCATTTTTCAGCATTCGAACCCATAAATAATAATCTTCAAATCCATTTAGGTGTTGATAATTTCCAGCTTGAATGACCTCTTCTTTTTTATACATTACAGTCATATGATTAAATGGATTCCTTCTTTTTGCATGCTTAACTATATCCTCATGATCTAAAGGAACTGTTCTTAATGCCACTACATTCGATACGTCTCCTTCAAATTCTGCAATAGCAGATCCTAAAAGCCCAATCTCAGGATTATTTTTAAATACTAATAATTGTTTTTCAAATCTTTGCGGGGCTGCCACGTCATCTGTGTCCATTCTTGCAATTAAAGGATAAGAACACGATTGAACGCCAATTGATAAAGCCTGCCCTAACCCGACATTCTCTTTTAACGGAATTCTTTTTAAAATTTTTGGAAACTCTTTCTCAATGTTTTCTAATACAGTATACAACTCATTTGTTAATTTTCCGTCCTCAACTATAACGATTTCGTTTGGTGGAATTGTTTGTTCTGTTATACTTTTAAGACATTCTTCTAACCTTGTTGGAGTTTCTTTTATATATACTGACATTAAAACACTGAACTCTGGAAATGTTTCAATTCTTTCATTCATTTTTTCTATTTCTCTCCTTCTTGTTTAACTTAAATAAATGTTCTCTAACAAATTTGCTGTATGCTTCATATCGTAATTGTCCAATTCTATAAAAGGTGAATTCATCATTGGTTCGCTTATTACAGCAAACGCCCATTTTTGAGGAGTATCTTCTAGAGATAAAAACTGAACATTCTCTGATAATTGGGTTTCACGAGTTACTTCTGTAGAAAGTACTAGTTTTAGATTAGCAGCTTGTGCTTCAACTGCTGAAACCGGAAGTCCTTCATATAAAGACGGCATTAAAAAAACGTCCATTGATTTAAGCACATAAGGTATATCTTTTCGTAAGCCAAGAAAAGTAACTTTTTCTTCAATGCCCATTTTTTTCACTTGTTCTTTTACTTCATCTTGCAACTTACCTACGCCTATTAAAAGAAGGTGACTATTTTCTTTTTTGTTTACAATTTCTTTGAATATTTCAACTAAAAATTTGTGATTTTTTTGTTCGTCGAATCTCCCTACATGCCCAACAACTAATGAGTCTTCAGGGATTGATAAATCTGCTCTAACCTGTTCTTTGCTTTCCGGAACTGATTGATACATATTAAGGTCAATTCCATTAGGAATTAGAGTAAAGGGCTGTTTTTTGCCATATAGACCATACCCAGCTTCCATAGAACAAGCTAAGAAAACTGTGGCGTTTTTCAATAGTAATCTATGAAAAACTTTTCGTAGTACTATAATAGGAATACTATTACCTTTTCCATCAGAAGTAAAATGACTGTGAGCTATTCTTTTTTTTATTCCAGCTTCTTTAGCTAGTTTTAAATTGATTCCTCCGCCAAAAAAAACTTGATTATGGACTACTTCAAACTTCTTATCTCGTAATAGTTCACGAACTGCTTTAATATATGCAATAATATTACGTTTTGGATTAGGAACGACATAAATATGTCCTCCCATTTTTTGAATTTCTTTATTATAAGGTTTAACATCTTCATAATCATCATAAATGAGAAAGTCAAATTGAATTTTAGTTCGATCTAAACTACGATAAGCGTTCATCATAAATGTTTCCATTCCACCAGATCCTAATCTTCCTTGAAAATGTAAAACTCTAATTGGTTCTTTCATTATTATCTCTCCTTATATCGTAAATAGTTATTTGTTATATTAGATAGTGATTTATTCATATTTGGCTTGTAAAGAAAGGCATTCTAAGTGGCAACTCTACATGAAAATCTTATTCGTTTCAACTTAAATTCCAAACAGTTCAAACAATTTTCATTTTATATCTTAATTTTTGTAGTACCAAATAAACTTTGTCTTTCAATTTAATAGATTTCAAATGATTTAATGCTGTTCTTTTTTCTTCTTTATCTAATTTGTTCTCTTTCATACCATTATAAATCGACAGCATTTGACGTTTAATCAATTTTTTTTGTTCTTTATTATAGGCCTCACTTTGATACACTAACTCTAATTCCTTAAATATTTTTAGATAGGAATCAAATGAACGTTGCAGTTGTGCAGTGCTTTGAATCGTCATAATAGAGTTTTCCCGATATCGGCGATAATAATAAGCAGCATTCACATAAATCATCGTTTGAATAGCAAGAAACAATTGAGGAGTAAATAATTCATCTTCATGGATGATATCTTCTCTAAACAATAGATTATGTTCAGTCAAAACACTACGTTTTACGAGGTACAAGTAGACAGGTGAAACGAAGGTTCTGCGATTAGCTTGAAAACTATCTTCACGGTAGATATGTTTTTCTTCTAAACGATGACTAAAATCATAATAATCATGATCCACTACTTTTTCCATTCCATCTACAAAAGCTGATCCGTTAAAGCGTACCAAGTCAGCCTGGCCTTCTTCTATTCTTGAAACCAGCTCAGTCAGCATGTTCACTCTAATATAATCGTCTGAATCAACAAACAGTACATATTTCCCTGTAGCTACTTTTAAGCCGCTGTTTCGTGCTCCGGATAATCCTTTGTTTTCTTGTTCAATAAAACGAATTCTTTTATCTGATAAATAAGTTTTTACAAGTTCATTGCTTTTATCTGTACTGCCATCATCTACTACAATGATTTCAAGTTGCTGATAGGTTTGGTTTATAATCGATTCCAAGCATTCTTCGATATACGCTTCAACATTATAAACTGGAACAATAATTGAAACGACTGGGTTGTTATCCATTTCATTCTCCTTTAGAAAATACATTCTCATTTTTCTTTATTTCTTTATAATGATACTTCTAATTACTTTCATTTCACCTGTTGCTATCAATCCTGCTCCAAATACTAGGACAAAAATCAATCCTTTTACAATTAAATCAATGAAATTCGAAAATGGCAACACAGGGAGCATAGCAAATACGATTATTTGAGAGAGAGCCATTAATGTTGGCTTAAATAAAATCTTAAAAAACTCCAAATAATTTGAATCAAACATTCGATACATTAAAAGATAGTTGGTCTGCATAAAATTAATTGTAAATGCGACGACGAGTAATAAAGCCACAAACTCAATCTTTCCTGTGCCAATTCCGATAATCATTGCTGTGATATTGGTTACTGCTGTCAAAACTCCTGAAACCAATAATAAATCTGTTCGATTAGCAGATTGAAAGATTGCTCCTGTAATGGTTAATATCAATTGAATCCATACAGAGAAAGCCAAAATTTGAAATGATGGGACACTTCCGCCCCACTGATCACCGAATAAGAAAAAAATGATTTCTTTTGAAGAAAAGATTAAAAATACGGATAGAGATAACCCAATTGTGCCTAAAAAGCGAGTCAACAATAAATAAACTTGTTTGATTTTATCCATTCGGGTTTCAAAGTCTGACATGATTGGCTGAATGACCGGATAAATCACATTTGTCAGTATTTGATTAGGATATAAGGATAATTGATAAGACTTATCGTAATATGCTAAAGAACTGGTTGAAAAATACTTGCCAATTAAAATTTTATCTAAATTTCCTGAGAAATAATTGATGAAATTAAAAACAAATTGATTTTTAGAAAAAGAAAATATTTTCTTTATCGGTGTCATCTCTAATTTAAAACCGATTTTTAACTGTGTTTTAAAATAAAAAACAAAGAATAAAAATGCTGCTTTCAACGTATTGCTGATAATCAGCGAATAATAGCTAAACCCAAGAACAGCTAATACGACTGAAATAACTCCGGAAAGTACATTGGCAATAACGGTTACCATATTAACCGTCATAAAGTTTTTTTCTCTTAACAACATATTTTGAGGTACTACTAAAACTCCATAAAAAAACACGCACACTCCCAACACTAAGCTGATAGGTATGTAGATAGCATCGTTATAGAACAAGCTGATAGGATAGCCTAACAACATAAAAACGATTCCTAAAACAATAGCTAAGTAACAAGAAAAAATAAAAATACTGTTGATTTCTTTTTTAGCTAGCTTTTTATTCTGAATAATAGCTGGACCAATTCCAAAATCAGCTAACATCTGGAAAAAAACTAAAAACACATTCACTACAGCAACTACACCATATTCTTTTGGAGTCAATAACCTTGAAAGAATTGCTTGGACAAGGAGTTGAACGATAATATTTGAATATTTTCCAATAGCACTAAAAAATACTCCCTTTTTAAATTCATCGACTAGGTTCATACTGATTCAACTTCCTTTATCATTTTTTATAAAATATCTTTTTAAAGCAGCTAAAGTCGATTGATTCTTTCTTCCTATAGTCACTCTTACTTTCATCAACTTTAGTGCAAAATCATATTTCTCATTTTTTACTAACATAATGAGCAGCTTTACGAATTTATTCTGTTCATCTTCACTATCTAAAACTGCTATCACTTCTTTTAACTTTTGTTTTTCCATTATTTGTTTTAATCGTTTTACTTTTTCTTTTTGGCTCATAAGGCATTCACCAGAAGTTAGGTTTTTTATTTCCAAGTAAATAGCATTCCAATACTCTCTGTTGATCAAGTCTTGATTTTCATTTTTTTTATCCCACTTATTCATTAAGCTTTCAAAATGTTGAGCTACATTGTATTCTTGTTCAAAACGATTTTTTAAGTAATGATTGACTGCAGAACCTTCTCTATAAACATAATGGTAATAAGCTTTTTTATTAAAAGCTGACTTTTCTAAGTTAAGATAGACCGACTGATTGAACAACGCATCTTCACCAATTTTTTGTTTCGAAAAGTGAATTTCAGCTTTCTTTAAATACTCTCGCTTATATAACTTGTTCCATAAAGCGTAAGGCGTGAAATAATAGAAAGAATTAAAAGCATTTCTAAATTGTTCTTTAGTTTTCGTATTTTCCAAATTTGGAACTTTCACACTATAAGTATGATTTCCATCCGCTTTTAGAGTTTCTTCAAAAAATCCAAATACCACTAAATCAGCAGTTGCTTCTTCAGCAATCTTTACATTATCTTCAATCAAATTAGGTTCGATATAGTCATCTGAATCTGCAAAATAGATGTAGTCTCCACTTGCTATAGCCAAGCCAGCATTGCGGGCATAGCCAACTCCAGCATTTTCTTGGTCGATTACCCTCACTCGCTGGTCCAGTTTTTCATAATATTTACATATTTTAACTGAATCATCAGGAGAACCATCATTAACTAAAATTAATTCTATGTTTTGATGTGTTTGGTTCAAGACGCTTTCTATCGATTTTTTTAAATATTTTTCAACATTGAATATTGGCATAATGATAGATACAACAGCCATTTATTTAACCCCTTCATTCACGTACTTTTTAATTCATTTACAGTTAAACAGCCCTTTTATTGTAACATAAATATAAAGTGTTCTCAGCTTCATTCTGTTTAAGTTTTTCCTAACAAAAAAGAGACTATTTTCAAGTCTCTTCTAGCGTCTTCTCAGCTTCCGATCGACATAATTACCAATCCGGCTATTGGCTTGTTCAATCTCACCGTCTTTGTATTCGGTGATAGCAGCATTCACAATTGCTCCTGATGTCAATAAAGCACCTAATACGTTCAGCCACAACATAAATACGATCAACGTACCGATAGCTCCATAACTCAATGTGCCTTTGGCAAAGTAACTAACATAGATTGTGAAAGCTTGAGTAATCAGCATCCAGCCAATGGTTGAAAAAACAGAACCTGGCAGTACATGTTTTAATTTTAAATTGGCATTTGGCACAAAATAATACAACAAAGAAAAGGCAAAAAACAAGGTAAACATGGTGACTGGCCACCGAATACTAAGAAATGTATCCATGAAACCGGCAGATAAGTGCAATAATGGTGTGAGGTGTTCTAAAATCAACTGACCAAAACTGAAGACAACGACCAACAACACAAGGCCCAACAATAAAATGACTGTGAAGGTAACAGAAGCCAACCGAACAAAAATGATATTTTTTCGCGGGTTTACTCCATAAGCTTTATTCATACTCATTTGCATAGCATTCATGCCCCGGCTTGCTGACCATAATGTTCCGATAGCTGCAATTGACAATACTCCTCCGTTGCCTGAGGTTAAAATCTGATTCATGATCGGTTTTAAACTTTCTACTAAGTAACTGGGTATAGCATTTTCCAAGTAAGGATAAAAAAATTCAGGAGATAAATTTAATAATGGCAATAAGTTCCCAATCACGATCAATAAAGGAAATAAGGACAATAAAAAATAATAAGCAATTACGGCTCCTGAATTGCTTACTTCAGCTTCTTTGTATTTTACTTTTAAAATTTGACTAAACACTTTAATCGATTGCTTTTTATTCGTTAATTGAGCCATTTTGATACTCCTTTTTTCATTACTGTTCTTCATTATACTGATTCTCTCGCAAAAAAACTAGCGAATTCCTTAGACAGGAAAAATTTCGATCAATGAAACTTTCTTTTCCTAATCAGATTCAGCTTATAAAATAAATCGTTTTAGAAAAGGAATCTTTGATAACAGCTTAACACAGAGATAACTGACTAAGAACAACAAAACGGCTAGTAGCGGAATAGACAGGATCGGTGTGAAGATGAAAGTTGTTAGTCCAAATTTTGTAAAAATAAAACGAATCAGTACATGAACTAAATAAATTCCAAATGAATAACGAGAAAGTTCAATTATCCATTTGCTTGTCTTTTCAGATAATTCATGCTGTTGCAAACTTTCTTTAACGAATAAAAAAGCCGCTGTACTCGTAAAAAAGACGTTAGGTGTTAGGTATTCATATGAAAGACTGTAGGGTTTCCCCGTCTTCAACGAGTGAACATTCGCTACGAAAATCGTGCCAACTACTCCAGCTATGCCTAAACTGTAAATAAATAGTTTTGCGATTTTTGACAAGGAATAACGCGATAAATAATAGCCAGCAAAAAAATAACCGAGGTAACCAAATGTAATGTCTAAATTAAGGCCTCTTTCAACAATCGTGGTGGTTGATTTAAGCGGGAATGCATGATAAGTCGGGTTGAGGAAACCAACAACAAAACAGAAAAACAAAAAATATTCTATTAATCGCTTGTCTTCAGCAATTTTTCTTAAAAACGGGATCATTACATAGACTTCAATTAAACGGAATAAAAACCACAAATGGAAATGACCTTCAATAAATGCTTGATACATCAGTTTTACTACATGGCCATTGACTGTACGGTATTCATATATTGTAAAAATAAGCGCATACAACGCGGACCAAAAAATAAAAGCGAGTACGATACGAAAAATATTTTTTTGGTACAGTTTTTTGATAGGGACTTCTTTTTGAGGGTCTAAAAAGAAGATGCCGCTGACCATAAAAAATAACGGCACACTAATACGAGAGAAACCGTTATAGATGTTCAACGTCTGCCATTGATAAGAAGCAACCGGATATGAACCAAAATCAAGAGATACAGTATGGATCACAATGACTAAAAAGATAGCTGCTACTCGGAGGACATCTGCATATAAAACTCTGTTTTTCATTTTATTCTCCCCCTCCAGCTCATCTTCTTTTCTCATTCAGTATACCAAACAACAAAAAAATCCGAAAACAACTGTACTTTTGCTAGTTGTTTTCGAATTTTTCAAATAGTATGAATCAAGTGCTTATAGATCAAGATATTTAAAAAGTGCTTTTCGGCTGCGTCCGAAAAGGTCCGATGGGATTAAACTGGATAAAAACCGGTTGAGTACCATACGAAGATTGAACGAAAGCTTTGTTATGTCCCATTAATCTTCTTTTAGGACTATAAACTATAATTTTTTTTGACCTATGGTACATAAACCTCCTTTAGGCACCACAAGTAGTTAAAAATTTTTATTCGCGGTACATAAAGATCTTTTAAGGACCTTAAGTGGTTAAACTCTCTGTATTTACGGTTCATAAACTAATTTTTTGAGAGTTTTTTTAATATGTGCTTTTCGGTCATTTCCAAAAAGCACATATTTAATGGAATAAAGACTGTTGAGCGCCATATACACAAAAACAGCTCCAAAAGACAGATTTTTCATCTGACTTTTGGAGCTGTTTTATCATTATCCTATAGAATGTGTGCTTGATTTGTAAGCAAAATACTTTGTTTTTTCAACTGAATGATCGGAAGCACTTCGCATCCTATTAGTTGAGCTGTGTGTCTCTCAGGGTCACTCCGCATCCTTAATCTTTTTGTTGGGTTAGGATTCTTGGGCCTTCTTTAGTAATAGCTAAAGTGTGTTCGTACTGGCAGCTCAATCCGCCATCTTTTGTACGAGCAGTCCAGCCATTGTCGTCCATTTTTGATTTCCATGTTCCAGTATTGACCATGGGCTCGATTGTAATGACCATTCCTTCTTTTAGACGCAAACCTTTGCCTGCTTCGCCATAATGCGGAACAGAAGGGGCTTCATGCATCGTCGGTCCAATGCCGTGACCGACAAATTCCCGCACGACTGAAAAACCTTCTCCTTCAACATAGGTTTGAATAGCATGGCCGATATCCCCAATACGGTTTCCGACTTGTGCTTGTTCAATTCCTTTGTAAAGTGCATGTTTTGTTACTTCCATCAATTTGTCTATTTCTGGTGTGGATTCGCCGACCACGTAGCTCCAACAAGAATCACTCATGGCGCCGCGTAAGTTCACAACGGTATCTACTTTAATGAGATCGCCGTCTTTTAACGGTTTGTCTAGTGGAAATCCATGACAAATTTCATCATTGACGCTAATACAAGTTGCATATTCATACCCTTCAAAACCAATTTGCTCAGCAATTCCGCCGCCTGCTTCAATGCGGTCTTGGAAAAATGTGTTGATTTCTGATCCAGTTACACCTGGTTTAATAAAGTCGCGTAAAGCTTCATGGATGCTGGCTAATAAAGCACCTGATTCAGCCATTGCATCAATTTCACGTGTTGATTTTAGTGTAATCAATTTCATTCCTCTTTTCTATTCATTTTGCACAGTAACTCTTTCTATTATAGGCTTAAAAGTTTAAAAAGTGAACCATTCTTCATTTTTTGTTACTGTCTGCTTTTTTGAAGCCCTTTTTACGCCTCTTTTCCAGCTTGATTGGCGTTGCGAAAAGTCTGTAATCTTTGGTATACTTTGCTAAGAAGAAGCCCGTTTTTAAGAAAGAAAGGATGAAGATCAGTGACTACTGCTATGATCGTGTTCGCAAGTTTAACTGGCAATACTGAAGAATGTACCAATATCGTTGAAGAAGCGTTAGAGAGTTTAGATGTAGAAGTGGAGACTGTTGACTGTATGCAAGCAGATCCGGAAGACTTTTTAGATGTCGATATTTGTCTCGTAGGAACTTACACGTATGGCAATGATGCCAATTTGCCAGATGAAATCGTTGATTTTTATGAAGAGTTGGCTGAGATTGATTTGACCGGAAAAGTATTCGGTACTTATGGTTCAGGCGATACATTTTATGACAAATTCTGTCAATCTGTCGATGACTTTACCGAGCAATTTAAAAAAGTTGGCGCTGTTGAAGGCGCTGAAAGTGTCAAAGTCGATCTAGATCCTGGTGAAGAAGACATTGAACACTTGCAAGCTTTTGCAAAATCTTTAGTGGAAAAAGCCGCATCACTATAAATGAGACATTCCTATCTTGTACTAAGTAAAGAACCGACCTGATTATGTCAGACCGGTTCTTTGTTTTATTCTGTTAACTAACTTTGGCAATTGTTTCTTTTACATTGGCCGTAACAGCTTTTTCATCAAATTTTATCAACCCTTGGGCTACAAGAGCGGCTGTTCCATAGACCACGATCCATATTTTTTCAAATGCTTGTTTCTTTTCTGCTTTGGTTAATTCTTTTGTTTTAGCTTCTTGCTCAAAAGCAGCCAACATGGCTTCAAAAGGAAGAGCGTACATCCGATCGGCTCCTAATTCATCTCCTAAAAACAACGCCCGGAAGAAGACCGGTTCCTCTTTTGCAAAATGAATGTAATTGAGGCAGGTATTTAATACCGCATCATCTGTTCGTTTCTTTTGAAACACCGTTTCTACTAAATAATCTTTAACTTTTGCAAATAACTCATTTTTTAAATCGTCCATATTTTTAAATTCCAAGTAAATGGGCTGCGTCGAACAATTCATTGTTTTTGCGATATTCCGGGCTGTAAATCCCTCAAATCCTTCTGTTTTTACAACCTCATATGCGGTATCAAGAATATGAGATTTTAATATTGTTTTCTTTCTAGCCATTTGGCTCACCTCTTTTTATTTCTATTTGGTTATCGTTCTGATTAGTTCCATCAGCATCTGCTTATACTTAAACTAATAAAAACAAACTTATCTTTCCATAGAACATTGTCTCTTGCTGGAAAAGTAAGTTGATCTACTGTGAATTATTCAGTTGCCTGTCTGGTTATCCTAGTATTTTCTCTAATCGTGTGAGTGGTGAGTTGAACAAGTTTAGTTACTTAGTGGATTTTTTTAGACATTTAATCCTATACGTATTTTATCACTAATGTCATAAAAAAAAAAGCGATTCACCTTTTGCCAAATGGACTCTTATTTTACCAACAAACTAAATGGAGTTTTTGGCTTTTTATTTTTAAGGAGAAAGTTCTTAAGAACTTTTCAATTCAACAAATTGTTTCCGCTCTCTTCTTGTGCTATGATTATTAGGTTAACTTGTGTTTCAGCAAGTAAAAAATAGAGTATTGGAGGAAATGATACTATGGTATTACCAAATTTTGATGAGCTTTTAAACAAATATGCTTATGCCATCGTTAAGACAGGCATCAACGTTCAAAAAGGACACACAGTGATTCTTCAAACAGATGTTGATCAAGCACCGCTTGCCCGCTTGATTACAAAGAAAGCGTATGAATTAGGAGCTAAAGAAGTTATTGTAAAATGGTCTGATGATATCGTAAACCGCGAACAGTTTATCGGGACTCCACAAGACGTTTTGACTGATATTCCGCAATACAAAATAGACGAATCGTTAGATATGATCGCTAAAGGCGCAAGCCGAATCAGTTTGCGTTCTTCTGATCCAGATGCTTTAGCGGGTGTAGATGGCGAAAAAGTTGCTGCTTATCAAGCAGCTGTTGGAAAAGCTTTAAGCGAACAACGGAAAGCTACACAAGCAAACAAAGTCAGCTGGGTTGTTGCCGCTGCTGCTGGTGCAAAATGGGCAGCTAAAGTCTTCCCTGATTTAGCAACGGAAGAAGAACAAGTGGATGCATTATGGGATGCCATCTTTAAGGCAGTTCATATGTACGACGCTGATCCAATTGCTACATGGGAACAAAAAGATGTGACGTTAAATGAAAAAGCAGACGAATTAAACAAAGAACAATTTTCTGCTTTACACTATACAGCCCCTGGCACAGACTTGACAGTTGGATTACCAGCTAACCACCGTTGGGAAGGCGCCGGTAGTGATAATGTTCGCGGAGAACGTTTCATGGCCAATATGCCGACAGAAGAAGTCTTTACAGCTCCTGATGCCAATCGTGTTGACGGTGTGGTTAGAAGTACTAAACCTTTGAGCTACGCTGGAACCACTATTTTAGATATGGAATTTACTTTTAAAGATGGCAAAGTAGTAAACGTGACTGCTGCAGAAGGCGAAGATGTCTTGAAACGCTTGATTGCAACAGATGAAGGAGCAGCTCGCTTAGGTGAAGTGGCTTTAGTACCGGACCCTTCTCCTATTTCACAATCGGGTATTACGTTCTACAATACGTTATTTGACGAAAATGCTTCAAACCATTTAGCTCTAGGTTCAGCTTATGCCTTTAGTTTGATCGGCGGAACAGAAATGTCCGAAGAAGAATTAAAAGCAGCTGGCTTAAACCGTTCTACCGTCCACGTAGACTTTATGATCGGTTCAAAAGACATGGATGTTGATGGAGTTCGAGCAGACGGCAGTACCGTTCCAATCTTCCGTAACGGCGACTGGGCGTAATGTGCTAAAGATACTATAAAACACTCCTCAAACAACTGACGCTGTTTGAGGAGTGTTTTATGCTTTATATAATTGATTAGTTAAAATCTTTGAATATTTTCATCGTGGCAGTTTTGAGACTGTTGAGTTTCTCCTGTGCTTCACTTTCATTATCTTCGTGTACTGAAAAATATAATTTGCATTTTTGTTCTGTACCTGAAGGTCGTATACATATCCATGAACCATCTGCTAAATAAAACTTCAAAACATTAGACTTAGGTAACTTGATGCCAACTTCTTCTTTCTTTACTAAGTCTCTTGATTCTTGTGTTAAATAGTCATCAATTTGTACGACGTTTATTCCATTAATAAATTGTGGAGGTGTCTCTCTCCATTTTTCTATACTTTTTAGCATTTCCGCTTCTGCTTTTGCGCCTTTAAAAACCATTGTCTCTAAGGCCTCTAAATAATAACCATATTCTTTATAAATTTCATCAAGAGCCTCTAACAGGGTCTTTCCTTGTTCATTATAGTAAACTCCAACTTCTGCGGTTAGAAGTGCTGCTTGAACAGCATCTTTATCGCGTACAAAAGGACGAATCAAGTAGCCAAAACTTTCTTCATACCCAAATAGAAACTGAAAACTTTCTTGCTTTTCAAACTCAGTAATTTTTTCTCCAATATATTTAAACCCAGTTAAAGTGTTAAATACTTTAACTCCATATTTTTTAGCTATGAGAGTACCTAAATCTGATGTTACTATAGTCTTGATAATTGCTGCATTTTTTAGCAGTTCATCATCGCTATGCAATAAAAGGTAATTTAATAATAGAACACCTAATTGATTTCCGTTCAATATTTGATACTTTCCTTGTTCATTTAAAACAGCTACACCAAGACGATCTGCATCTGGATCAGTGGCCATTAACATATTAGCCTTTTCTTTTATTCCTAATTCCATGGCCAAGAGAAAAGAGCTTTCTTCTTCTGGGTTTGGAGAGTAAACAGTCGGGAAATTCCCATCTGGGATTGCTTGTTCTTTAACAATTTTTAGGTTTTTAAAACCATTCTCCCTTAAAGCACTTTCTACTAACTTTAAACCTGTTCCATGTAATGGTGAATAAACAATTTTGAAATCCATAGCACTCTTCTCAATGATCTGAGGTTTCTTTAGAACCTTCGTTACTTGTGCAAGGTATAATTGATCAACTTCTTTGCTAAAAATAACGACTTTTTCAGATTTGATAAAGCTTTCCAATTCTCCACCTGTAATAAAGAGTTCATTCTCTATCTCGTTTAATAACTTACTGATATGATTAGCAGTATCCTGTGTAATTTGCCCGCCGTCTTCTCCATAAATTTTATACCCATTATAACTAGAAGGATTGTGGCTGGCCGTTATCATTACTCCCGCAGCTGCCCCAAATTCTCTCACTAAGAAAGATAATAAAGGCGTAGGCCTTAGCTCATCCGATAAAAACACTTTTATTCCTTTATCTGCTAAAACAAATGCCGTCTCCTCAGCAAACTCCTTTGAAAAGTGGCGACTATCATATGAAATGACCACACCTTTAGAAGCAGCATCTTTGTCTGTTTTCAATAAATATTCAGCTAAACCAAGTGTTACTCTTCGCACAGTATAAATGTTTATCCTGTTTGTCCCGACGCCTAGTTCCCCTCTCATACCTCCTGTTCCAAATTCAAGATAACGATAAAAGCGTTCTTCTAATTCTTTTTTATCATTGAGAGTATCTAATTCTTGTTTTAAGTTTTCCGACAACTGTTCAAATTGAACCCATTCTGTATATTTTTTTTCCCAATCCATTTACATCTCTTCTTCCAACTGTTTTAAAATTTCTTGAATACTTAATTCACAACATGCCATGGATGTATCAGAAACCCCATAATACATTTGAAGAATATCTTCATTTACGATTCCTCCACATCCAAAAACCACTTCTCCAAAGAAACCTTTCTTTTCATATTCTGCTTCGGGTTCAAGAATTGGCGTTTTGGTACGTGCAATCACTTTAGTTGGATTTTCTAAATCTAATAACATAGCTCCCATACAATATCGACTTTCGCTTGTAGCACCATGGTAAATTTCTAACCATCCTTTTTCAGTCTTGATAGGTACTAATCCTCCACCAATACGTCCATTGTCCCAATGTCCTTCTCTAACTCCTGCTAAGTGTTTGTGGTTTCCCCAATGTTGTAAATCTGGAGAAGTTGCGATCCACATATCATAGTTTCCAATACTTTTAAGGCTCGGTCTATGTAACGCATAATAAAGACCGTTTACTTTTTCGGGAAAAATCAATACATCTTTGTTTTCAGGAGCAAAAATATTGCCTTTATCTGTGAATGTTACAAAATCTTTTGTTGAAACTAATGAATCACAAACACCCACTTCTGATACCGAACTAAAGTTAATATAATAAGTGTCTCCCATTTGTGTAACCCTTGCATCTTCAATACCAAAAGATTGATATTCGTTAAAAGGATATAAGAACGGTTCTGAATCCACTGTAAAGTTACGACCATCTTTACTACGAGCAATGCGAATATATGAAAGTGAAGTCAAATATGAAAATCCTTCTACTTTGTCAGTAGAACGAAAAGTTCTAGGATCATCAAAAATATAATTTTTGTCATTTTTGTCAAATTCTTTAATGATCATTTCCTTACTTTCTGTATTATAGATTGGTACCTTAACGATATCGGGATTTTCACTAATTGGTCTTTCAGCAACTCTTAATAAAAGAAGTACTTCATCTTTATATTTTGCTACTCCTGCATTAAATGCACCTATTACTTCAAATCCTTCGTGATATGGTTTAACATCTACCGGTGTAATCATTGGATTTTCTTCGTATCTATATATATTCATTATTTTTCTCCTCATCTGTTTATGTTAAGAAATGGATCTTCTATTATTATTTTCTGTGCTTCAGCATCACTTGTTCCTACATATAACACACTCATTTGATCGTTACGTCGAATCATCCCACCACTAAAAACAACATCTCTTAGATCTGGTCTTTTTGATTCGCCAATAATAAAATCTTTACGTTCAGCAATTATTTTCAAAGGTGAAGCTTCTAAAGTTTTTAAATTTAATTTGAAAATCATCGAATAATAATGTCGGTCTCCCTCTTTATCAAAATTCGCAATATGTCCAAGTATCCCAACTGTATTTTCATCAAGTTGGTGGATTTCGTTTGCGCCTCCCCATTCTCCCTCAGTAAATTGATTTTCTATAAGTGGCGCTGCTTCAACTGCCTCAATCGTGAGATCTCTTATAGTATTTAGAATAGAAACTCCAATTTTCCCACGTCCTCCTTTTTCACCTTGAGGGCGGGTTAATAAAAGTAATTGACCATTTTCTAATTCTTTTAATCGGATATCTTTCATTCCAATTGGACCTTCAAAAAACAATTCCAATTCTTTTAACGTATTGCCTTTATAAAAACAAGTTCTCCAATCCAATAAGTCAGGCTGATTCTTTTTAGGAAATACTTCAACTCCACCTAATACTAGCTGCCCCTTAATTTTTGTAATAAATGGGTCTTGGAGTTTAAATACGGGTGCTTCTTTTATAAGACACCAAGTATTTTCTTTTGTTTCAGTAAAAAACATTACTTTTGAATCTTCACTATCCCTGGCTTCTACACGACCAGCAATAACTAAACCTTCTCTCGTTTCAAAAGGAGCTGTAATGTTATAAACGTCATTAGGTTCTACATCTTTAAATATTAATTTTGTTGATTCTTTTTTAGTATTCTTTTGTCTATACTCTTTTAGTAGTAATTCACAATAATCCATTTTTTCACCTCAAAGTCAATATTGCTACCGATAATGCCGGAATTTCAATTTCAGTGTTGCTCCATTTAACTGATGCATTAGTTAGAAGCACAGATTCTACTTTCCAATTTCCCTTAATTTTTTCTACATTTAAGCCAAAGTTTAATAATACAAGAACACTTCCTCTTTGAAAGTACAATAACTGTTTCTGCAATTTCAAAAATACATAAGTTTCATAGCTTAAAGCATGCATTTTTCTTAACCTTATTAACTTTTTATAAAATAAGGATAAACGGTGTCGCCTTTCTCCAACTTTAGGCGCACTCGGTATCCACGCTGCATTTGTTGAAAAAGAATCGTCTTCCCATTGCATTGGTGCTCTGGCTTTATCCCTAGTCTTTTCATTTGCTATCTTTAAAGCTTGTTCTTGGGTTTGGTCATCAATTAATGCTAAACGATAGGCCATTATTCCTTGAATGTCTCTTAAATCATCTGTAGTTTCTGCAACAAAATCTTCCATCCCTATTTCGTCTCCAAAATATATAAAAGGAACACCTTTTGCTGTAAGCATAAGTGCTGCTAAAAGCTCAGCAGTTTCAACTTTTTCGGATGCTAATCTAGACCAAAGTCTTCCCATATCATGACTTCCAAAAAAAAGAGTCGGATAGTTACCATTTGAATGTACTTCTTCCATTTTTTTCATTTCTTCAAACAGATAATTGATGTCCAGATCCTCAATACTTCCAAAATTGAAATTAAACGTTACGTCTAATAAGTCATCTTCGGAATAACTAGCGATCAATTCAACTTCATCCGAACTAATTTCTCCTACCATAAAAGCTTCGTTAGTTTTATTTTTAATAAAACTTGCTATTTCTTTAATGGTTTCAATGATTCCTTCTTGATTTTTATCGAACATATGAATTTGTTTATGATGCTTTTTATCAATCGGATTATCTGGGAAACTATCTCTTAAAGTAAGGTTATTGATGACATCAAGCCTAAATCCATCAATACCTCTTTTTAACCAATAATCAATAACGTCAAAAATAGCTTTTTGTACTTCTGGATTGTTCCAATTTAAATCTGCTTGCTCTCTTGCGAAACTATGATAATAATATTGGTTTGTTTGCTTATCGTATTCCCAAGCAGATCCACCAAAAAAGGATTCCCAATTATTAGGCATATCTTTCCAAATATACCAATCTCTTTTAGATGCTGTTCGAGAAGCAGCAGATTCTTTAAACCATTCATGTTCAATAGATGTATGATTAATCACTAAATCCACTATCACTTTTATTCCTTTATTATGCGCTTCTTGCAAAAAGATATTAAAGTCTTGCTCTGTTCCATAAATAGGATCAATATTTTTATAGTCGCTTATGTCATAGCCATTATCTATTCTGGGAGATTTATAAAATGGAGTTAACCAAATACCGCCTATTCCCAATTCTGATAAATAACTAAGCTTTTCTGTTATTCCTTTAAAATCCCCTAAGCCATCTCCATTACCATCTTTAAATGAAGGCATATAAATTTCATAAAAGACTGTTTCTTTCCACCATTCTTTCATTTAACTTTCCCCTACTTGGTTGTATATTGCATTCCTTCTTGGAATTTTTTTGAAAAGATTAAAAACAAAATAATTAAAGGCAATGTCAAAACAACAGAAGCAGCATACATCGGCCCTGGATAAGTTGCATATGGTCCAAACATCTGCGAAATCAATACGTTTAAGGTCACTGTCGAATCACTCTTAGATACAATCATGTCCCATAATAAATTTGTCCATCTGTCAGTGTACATAAATAAGAATACTACCGTTGTAATGGACTTAGACATAGGCAACATAATTCTAAAAAGAATGGTCATTTCTGATGCACCATCTAACTTTGCCGCTTCAATAAAGGAATCTGGAACTGCTTTAAAAAAGTTAGTATACATAAAAATGGCCCATAGACTTACCATTGTCGGAATAATCATTCCTGCATAAGTGTCTGTTAAGCCCACATTCGTTATCATTAAAAATTGCGGGATCAATAAAATGATCGCTGGGAAAAACATTTGAAATAAAAGAGCATTATTAACAAAGCTTTTTCCTCTGAAGTTCACTTTTGCTAAAGCATAAGCAACCATTATGGCAAAAATCAGCATTAAGAAAGTAGATATAGTTGTTACAATAATAGTATTCATAAATGCTCCTAACCATGGTGCGCTAGCTGCTGTAGAAGAATCCCCGAATAACCATATCCATGATCGCAATGAAAACTCACTAGGTAGTATATTTCGATCCACTTGATCCCATGCTGCAAAGGAATGCAAAATCAAGTAAATAAAAGGAAAAATCATAACGAGGAGCAATAAAGTAGTAGCAATATATTTTGTCGTAATAATCAATTTTTTATTTCTATGACCAACCATTGGATTCACCCCACTTTTCGAGAAGTTTTCTAATAATTCCGATTGATATAAATGTAACTACTGCTGCTATCAATGCGATTGCAGATGCATAGCCAGATTGTAAGTTAACAAACGCTTGATTATAAATTTCCATTTGCCATGTATTTGTTGCATAGTTCGGCCCACCACCGGTTAATTGGTAAACTTCAGTAAAAATACCGAAGCTTACTCCTACTGCCATTACAATAACAGTAAACAAGGCAGGATATAACATTGGAATCGTTATCTTTCTAAATAAGGTGAAGCTACTTGCGCCATCAATCGCTGCTGCTTCATAAATTTCTTGATTAATACTGCTTAACCCTGAGTTTAAGATCAAGGCATAATAACCGGACATCTTCCAAGCAATCATCAACGACACAATTAATAAGGCCGATGTAGGATTGCCTAACCAATCAATTTCCACACCAAACTTATTTCTTAAAAGTGTGTTAAAAGCTCCATTATAGGATAATAAACCTTTTACAATTAAAGATGTGACTACCCCACTAGATAAATATGGTAAGAAAAATGCTACTAAATATAACCCTTTAAATTTAGGTAAACTATTAACCAATAAAGCGATCACCATTGAAAGGATCAGAGCCAACGGAACAAATATAAATAAAAACTTATAGGTTACAAAGAAAGAAGCTCTTATTGCAGGACTGTGGAATGCTTTAATAAAGTTGCCTACCCCTACAAAATTTACATTAGGCGACATCATATCCCAATCCGTTACCGCAAGCCATAATGACCAACCTAATGGCAATAAAAAGAAAATAGCTGTAAAAATAATGTAAGGGCTGGAAAAAGACCAGCCCAATTTATTGTTCATTTTCTTCATTCTTTAAGCACTCCTTCTAATGCTGCTTTCATGTCTTTCCACGCTTTTTCAGGAGTTTTTTCTCCTCTCACGATAGGATTCCATGCAGATTCACCAATAATTTGTTGCAATTCGTTATAGTTTGCGTTGTCCATAGCAGGAACAGCATTTTTAACACTTTCAGCAAAAGATTTCATTTCAGGGTGTTCTTTAAAGTAATCTGCAAATGCTTCATTTTCTGTTGAATCATCACGAGCAGGAATTAAACTTGTTGTTTCTAATAGTTCTACATCATGTTGTACATCACCATAAACAAATTTCAAAAATTCTACTGCTGCTTTTTGTTCCTCTTCTGTGGCTTGAGTATACATTACTATGCCTTTAGCATCTGCATAAGTTGAAACATTTTCAGTATCTGCCATAGAGTCAGGAACTACTGGAGAAGCAACTGTATAATTTTCACCGTAAACTAATTCCGGGAATTTTTCTTCCCAGTTTGGAAATGCCCATGGTCCTAAATCTGCCATGATACTTACTTGGTTTTCAAATGGGTCCGTTGCTTCACCAGCAAGTAGTAATTTATCTTTTTGAAGATCAGCCATCATAGTTAAAAGCTCTACTCCTGCTTCATCATCCACAGTTAACTTATTATCCTCAATAAAGCTGTTCCCCTCAGTCGCTGCATCATAAAGTGGGAAGAAATCAAACCAACGCATCCAACCAGTAGGATCTGACAAATCACTTTTAGCCCAAATAACTTTTTCTGGATATTTCTCTTTAAGCTTTTTACCAACTTCTACTAATTCACTATATGTTTTTGGTGGTTCAGAATAACCTAAATCTTTTAAGACATCTGTTCTCCAAGCAAACATAATTGGATTAGAATAAACAGGTAAAATATACTGGCTGCCATCTGAAAATTCCCAACTATCTACAGTAGCGTTCATATTTCTTGAAGAAACAATATCTGAAAATCCTTCAATTTTATTCAATGGAAGAATAACTTCACTTTCTGCTAATTGTGCACCAAAACTACGGTTAATATTTTCTGACATTGTTGGAGCTGTTTTTGAAGCAACTGCCGATTGGATTGTCGCTTCAGATGAAGGGCTTTCTTTCATCTGAGTTACCACAACATCGATATCAGGATTTGTTTTTTCAAATTCTGCAGCCATTTCTTTCCAATACTTTAATTGAGGTGGATTAGGTGCTGCCCAAAATGTAACTTCTGTTTTTCCGTTTTCTTTTTTCGAAGAGTTACTATTACTTCCACAACCTACTAAGGTTATTCCTAATAAGGCCATAATGGCTGTTCCAAAAACTCTCTTTTTCAATTTCATTTTCTTTCCTCCTGTCTTTTTTGGTAATCGCTTTCTTTTACATCCACATTATCGCATTACAAAGATTAAAAGTCAACATTATTTTAAATAAAATAATTTAATTACTGTAATGTTAGTAATTTAAATAAAATGTTTAGGCTTAATATATCAAGTGTCATTGTGTTCTCGAATTTGACTAGAAGTCCATAGTAATGTATTCTGTAATTAATAAAAGGAATATTAACGTACAGTTTTATGAAAGTTGTATTAATAATGTGTATTTTTATTTAATATCGAAAAAATGAGGAATCTAAATGACTAAAATTACTATGCAAGATGTTGCCAATTATCTGAACATATCAAAAAATTCAGTATCCCAAGCCTTAAGAAATAAAAATGGAGTAAGTGAACAAACCAAGCTACTTGTTAAACAAGCTGCAGAAGAACTAGGTTACCAGTATAACTTTGTGGAAAAAAAAAAAGAGAGTATCAGTTCTCATCCTAAAGAGTTTTTATTATTAGCTACCACTTTTGCTTTATCTCAAACAAGTTTTTTCGGAATTATATTATCAAGTATAAAAAAAAATGTGGAAAGTTCTGGTAATAACCTTACAGTAAAAGAAATAAAGAATTTTGATTTTCAAGATAAAGATTTTCAAACTAAATTATCATCTACTGATTGGGCGGGTATTTTTATTCTCTCTCATATTGAAAATACCTTTATCCAAAACATACTTTCATTAGAATACCCTTGTGTTCTTGTTGATCATCATCATCCTCATTTTAAAGCTGATGCAGTAACCAGCCAAAATATTACAGGAGCATATACCGCTGTTGAGTATTTAATACAGTTAAACCATAAAAAAATTGGGTTTATTGGGGAAGTAACCTTTTCGCCTAGCTATGATGAACGCCAGTTAGGTTATATGAAGGCTTTAAATGATTACTCTATTTCTTTTAATAACGAATACCTTATTACTAATATACAAGAAGATCAAAGTAAGTTGTATGCTCGACTAGATGCTTTAAACAATATGCCTACTGCTTGGTTTTGTGTAAATTCAGGTCTAGCTTTTATTTTGAATTCTTATCTACAATCGAAAGGCTATTTGGTCCCAGATGATATTTCTGTCTTGTGCTTTGATGATACTGAATTTACTAGACTTTCTCAGCCACCAATCAGTTGTATTGCTACTGACTTAGAATTTATGGGCAAGACAGCTGTTACTTTAATGGAGCAAAGAATTGAAAGTCCAAATAATCCTTTTGTCGAAGTAAGTATCACTCCTGAGTTAATTGTTCGTACTTCGACAAAGACTCTTAATGAAGAAAAATCATAAATTTTTTTAGGATTTTTTGAATACTCCTATAATATGCTTTATCAGCGTTTCATATCTTAGGACATTATTTTTATATAGTGATAAATAAAAGAATGACGCTATTCCCTTTATTCTTTCAGGAAAATAGCGTCATTCTTTTATTAAACTTAGGATATACTACTTTGTCCTATCCTTTTCTTTTTTCATAAATACTTAACTTTTTTTCAAAAAGTACAGCTAATTTAATTATCGTTTTAAATTAATCAGCTAACTCTTCAATTTTCAAAGATTGGATTTCAGCAATCTTAACAAATGGTGCATAGATGACAACTGAAATAACTAAGTTAACAGCTGCTAATACCCCGCCCGCAATACTTTGAGTAGCTAAGAAGCCTCCAATAATTGGCGGTGTTACCCATGGCGGCATAGCCGTTGCTACCGGCACCATACCTAATTTTGTTGCAGTATAAGCCACTGTTACAAGCACGATCGGTGTCAAGATAAATGGAATGAACATGATGGGATTCAAAACGATTGGTAGTCCAAACATCATAGGTTCATTGATATTAAAAATTCCTGGAGCAGAGCTTAAATTCGTGACTACTTTGTACGCTTTATTTCGACGTCCGAAGATAAAAATAGCGATAATCAAACCAAGTGTTGCACCTGTTCCGCCTAAGTTAACGAAAGAATCAAAAAACGGTTTATTTACAATATAAGGTGCTGCAAGGCCGTTATTGATGGCTTCGATATTTGATTCAATTGCAGGCGCATTGATAGACTGCATCAAAGGTTCAATCATATTTGCACCATGTAGCCCGAAGAACCACAAGAAAGGTGCAATGAAAGCTAATAAGATAGCTGATGGGAGAGTATTCGCTAATCCCATAAATGGCTGTTGAACTAAATCATAGAAAGAAGTGATGATATCGGTTACACCGAAAGCAAAGAAAATCGTTCTGATCATCCCAAAGATACTAATTGTATTTTGAAGCTAACTCAATATAGTTTTTTACCTCCTCTGGTTTACTATGATTTGGATAAATTGGAATGCCCAATCTCCTCATTATCAATCACTGCTCCTGCTTTTTCTATTTTTAATCAAAAACACTCTTTTTAAGAATTGTTTTTGATTATCCAACATTTCAAGGAAAACGCTACCAAACCATATTAAACAACCCAGTTCAGTTGTTTAAAGCAAAAGGATCGATTAAGAATAAACTTCTCTTTAATTGCACTCCTGGAAAGCAAGAAATAGAAACAAAAGTTAAGCGCTTTCTATACATTTCTTATAAAAAGCGGTCTTTTATTTGATCGCTTCTTTCGCTTTTCCATTTAAAGCTGCATTTGATTCAATTAAAGCATAACATTTTCTCAAAAACTTAGTTAAATTAATTAACTAAGTTTTTGATTAGTGTTCTAGAGAAACCCAAATGAATTATCATTAGTTTCAAAGAACTTTCTTTATTTTATTTTCCATATTCTTTTTCCTGAAAACATCTGCTGAATTTACTAGACAATTTTTCGAAGTCGTGAGAAAATGTAAGATGTTAGTATTTGGTTCTATAGCTCAGCTGGATAGAGCAAACGTTTCCTAAACGTTAGGCCGGGAGTTCGAATCTCCCTAGGACCATTCGTTAAACAAGTAGGCTTGCTTCGATTGGCGATTATTTGTTCATGAAACCGGGTAGTAAGGACGAACTTACGGATTTTTTACGACTATTCGTCCACGAAACCTGTTTTAGGGACAAACTCACAGCTTTTTGCGGCTATTCGTCCACGGAACCTGTTTTAGGGACGAACTCACAGCTTCTTTGCGGCTATTCGTCCGCGGAACCTGTTTTAGGGACAAACTCACAGCTTCTTTGCGGCTATTCGTCCACGGAACCTGTTTTAGGGACGAACTCACAGCTTCTTTGCGGCTATTCGTCCACGGTTCGTGTTTTCCTGGTTTCATTGCCGCCTTAAAGCTGAATTTCTTCTTTTTAGAGCAATTTACCTGACTCTACAAAAAAAATAGACAAGAAAATAGACAAGCTCGCTGATTTAGATAGGAGACTTGTCCAAACTCGAAGAGGCAGATTCAAAAATCTGCAATTCGTTTAAAACTGTTCCTTTTGGGACAGTTTTTTTATTGTTAATGCTGACAGATTCAATTTTTTTCATGAAGTGTTTTATCTCTGCTAGTGTTTTTCGGCTTTTCCCAGACAACTTTAAGTTCATTATTTTCGTCAATTTCAATAACGGGTTGTAAATTTGAAAAAAATAAGTAATAGATTATGATTGCCATCATGGGCCATCTCCTTGAAAATAGATACTTTTTGTACACTCCAAACAATACTAGAAAAATACGATTTTTTTGTTACCAAAAAGTAAAGGAAATGATAAGTTTTCTTTCTGAATCGTCCTTTAATTTAAATAGAGGATTTAGTCTTTCTATCGATTCACTCAGTCTGCTTAAAATTTACAACACCTTTTTAATCTTCTTTTTGTTCCGCTTGGTTATAAATCACAAATCCAATAATGGTCAATAAAATGCCAATCAACAAGGTAAGAAACTGGTGCTCGTCTGTACTAGCCAACCCTAAAATAAGAGCTACAAAGCCTAATGCCATGACAAATAACCCATTTTTCAACATTTTGCTCATCCTCGCTTATTTAGTTTTTTCTTTACTTTATTGTCTTAGAAATCGCATTCACTGTCAACTTTGCGCACTTCTCATACAAAAAAAGGTCTGAAAAGAGGATGCATCTCTTTTTAGACCTTTTACTGTTTTATTATTCTGCTGGTACGCCAGCGATTTTTTTGTATACGTCTACTACTTCTGAAGCCATATCACGGAATGTGATAGCGTTCATTAAATGGTCTTGCCCATGAACAAGTAATAAACTAAGATTCATTTTTTCTCCTGAAGCTTCTGCTGTCAGCATAGCTGTTTGAGAATGATGTGCTTCCACAAGTGCTTTATCTGAATCCGCTAATTTTTGTTCAGCTAAATCAAAGTCTCCTGTTTTAGCAGCTTGAATGGCTTCCATTGCATCACTTTTAGCATTTCCGCCGTTGATGATCAGTCCCATGATCGTTTGTAAACTTTCTTGCTCTTCCAAATTAAAACTTCCTTTCATTTCGCCTGTTGCTTTTTACTTATTTGATTAATGCTAACGCTTGGTTTAAAACATTTTCGCCGTTCATCATTCCATAATCTTGCATATTGATAACTTCTAACGGAATGTTTTTATCTGCTAATTTCTTTTCAAATTGAGATTTCATGAAACGAACTTGAGGTCCTAATAATAGAACGTCAACGTTTTTTGAAGAAAGGTTTTGGTCAGCTTCTGCTGCGGATACTGCAAAGATATCTGCATCCAAGCCTCTTGCTTCTGCTGCTTTTTCCATTTTAGTTACCAATAAACTTGTACTCATACCTGCTGAACATACTAACATAATTGTTTTATCTGCCATTCTTAATCACTCCATCTATTTTATTTGTTCCTACACTTTATATAAAGCAAGTTCCGTGCCAACTTTTCTAATGTTGAAATCGCTATCTGTCAGCGTTTTCTGTATAGGGTTACATTTACACACAAACAAATAACGTTACACACTAATTTGTTTTGTGTAAATTAAAGCTGCTACAAAAAATCTTTGCTGCAGCTTTAACCTTGTATCAACTTCTCGTAAGCTGGTTTTCAATCAGCATTTGAACCAGATAAGCTCGTTCATCTTGAGAAATGGTAACTTGGTACTGTTCTTCTAATGGATTTAAAACAGACTTAACGGTCTCTGCTGCTACAGCATATTGCTGTAGATACTGATCAGCTTTAGAGAATCGACGCAAAGCTTTGCTTGATTTTAAACTCTCCATCAAGAAAGCTAAATGCAGGATCATACCTGTTTTCACACCCGAAAGCAATTGAATACCCAATTGTTTTTCTAATTCTTGTACAACTTTTTGCAAAGCAGCCATCAATTCGTAGACCGATCCGACATGTGTTAAAGTTCCGGTCAAAGATTGGCTCATTTGTTCAAGAGAGAGTTCTTCCACTTGGTACTTGATTTCCATTACCTTTTCCTCATCAAAAGCTTCATAAGCGGAAAAGTAAGGAATATTCCGGTGATAAACCGGTACAGTTCCCACAATGGCTTTGATCGTATGCTGTTCACTTAATTGATCAATACGCCGGATAAAATCTTCTAGTTGCAAAAATTGCATAGGAATGATGTTGGTACTGTTTGAATTGAGCACCTTTTTCAACTGTTCTTCCAGTTTTTTAGCAACGCCCTCGCCGGTAAAACAAGCTACTACCACAGCCGGTTGCTTTTCTGCCGCTGTCTCTAGACTCGGACGCGAAGTATTTCCCATCGCCATTTGGCAGCTTTGGTAAATATCTTCTAATGGACGCCCCACACTAGCCATTCGGACAGCTTCCAAAACCACAGGTGTGCTGGCCATCGAAAGAGTCCGCACTTCTAGCCCTAATTCTTGAGCCAGCATATCACCAAAAGCATTCAAAGAACCCATATCGGTCAGTACCAAGATCCCATATTGATATGTTTCCCGGTTAGCCGCAATGGTTTGGCGTACAATTTCATACATATCTTTCACTTTCATCGTTAACGGCATATCGATGGCCGTTCCGACTGTCGTGTCTAACAGATCCTGAACCGTCTCCAACATACTGCTGGCTGTTGATTTGCCATGCATCAAGACCATCACGCCCACCTGTTCCGTCATAACTTGAGTCGGTTCTTCAATATCTAACGTTAAAAACATGGTGATAAATCCGATTTCGTCAAATGGAATGTCTATGGCTAGCTGTTCTTCGATGATGGCGGATAAATCAATCGCTACTTGAAATTCTTTCGAATACTTCTTTCGCACGGCATTTAAATTGGGATGGACGATTGGGCGTTGTTCTTTGATTCGCTCAAGTGTACTTTGCAAATGCAAGGCAAAAGCGAAACGGGATTTCGATTCGTATGTCCGATTTAAATGTTCTTCTGCGAAATCGTATACTTTTTCGGTCAAATTACGGATATCGGCTGGAATCAATTCTTGATGAATATCAGATAACGACAACTGCTCAAGGTATTCGCTGAAATAATGCGTCAGGTTTTTTTGAATAAATCCTTCTAAATCCACTTCTTCCAAAGCACCCATTTTTAACGCTTCATCTACTCGTTCTTCAATTTCATTGTAAACCGTCATATCCGAAACCACATCTTGATTGATGGCCATTTTTTGACTGGTTGGAACAAATGAAAAATGGGATTTATGCCGATCAACTAATCGGTCCAACCGTTCAGGGGCTTCTTTCACTAACAACAAGCCTTTTTGCACCGCTAACGGCAAGTCCTGTTGCGTAATCGTTAAATAGTCTGTTTTGTGTGTCCGGTAATGCAAAAAAGCTTTGGCACAAACCAGCTTTAAATCACGTTGTACTTGGCCAATATTGGCTTCAGCTGGATAGAGCATATACGCCAATAAGCCGTCGCGTTCGATCACGATTTTTTGGTTCAGCCGTTGTGCTTCTTGCTGCAGAAAAGTAGCGACCAATTCGTAGCGTTCTTCAATCGTTCGTTCAGCTAACGGAGGCAACGTAATCGTCATCGGAATTCGCCGGTTGAATGTAGCCAGTAAAACATCTGAGTTTTCAGTTGTGGCTCCGATGATTTGCACTTGTGCGGTATGCGTTTCGCTGCTTTCACCCAATGGACGGTAAACGCCTTTATCAATAAACGTAAAAAGCATTTCTTGTCCTTCTGGCGGCAAGCGATGAATTTCATCCAGGAATAATATTCCGCCATCCGCTTGATGGATCAAGCCTGAACGGTCTTCGGTTGCTCCGGTATACGACCCTTTTTTCACACCGAAAATATGACCAAACAATAATTGCGGGTTTTGGGCATAATCTGCGCAGTTAAAAGAGATAAAAGGTGCCTCAGCCGGCAAGGCGTTTGCTTCTAAAGCGAATTGGTACATGCACTCGGCAAAGAGCGTTTTACCGGTTCCTGTTTCACCAAAAATGATCGTATGCAAGCCTCTCGGCGGATACAAAACTGCCGCTTTTGCTTGTTGGATCATAACTTTTAAAGAGGCACTATGCCCAATTAATTGATCAAACGCATCTCCTTGATCTTCTGTTTCTTCTCTTATGGATTGTCCAGGTTTCAGTTGGTATAACACTGGGCGGCCTTTACTTTTCTCAATTTTTTCTTCTTTGTATAGTTCATTCAAATACCGGCTGACATTTGCACGGTCCAACGCTAATGCTTCAGCTATCTCCTTAGCCGGCAAAGGTTCCATTTGGTTTTCTAAATACGCTAAAATATCTTTTTTACGAGACAGCATGCTGATCTGACTACTCCTTCCTGAAACCGGATACTTTGGTTAGTTGAAAAATAACGGAATCTCTTCCGTTATTCTCCGTATTAAAATTTGTTCTTTTTACGAGCACCTTTATTTTTATCTGTCTTTTTGCGGTGTTTCTTCTTTTTCTTAATAGGGCTCGCCATCTCTGCTGATTGAGTGTTTGGTTCAGCCATTTTTGATTTTGTCGGTGCTTTTTTTTCTTTGGCTTTTGATTTATTCATTTGTTCGTCACCTATTGCTTCTTCCGCTTCCGGACGTTCAGTAACCAACTTCCCGCCATAAAGAAATAATGGGGTAAGAGTTAACTCTAACGAAGAAATGATTTTTTTAAATTCACGTAATTCACGTTCATTAACCAAGGTTAAAACCGTTCCCTTTTGTCCCATCCGGGCGGTTCGGCCTGAACGGTGAATGTAGCTTTCTTTATTCAGCGGCAAATCGTATTGGATCACATACGGCAACCCGCGGATATCTAATCCGCGCGAAGCCACGTCAGTCGTCAACAACAGCTTGACTTTTCCATCGCGGAATTGTTGCAGCGCGTGCTGGCGTTCTGTTTTGTATTTTTCAGCATGCAGCACGGCAACTGAAATCCCTTCATACTGCAACTTCTCAAAAGCTAACGTTAAATTCGCGACGTTGTTAACAAAAACCAATCCGCGAAAATCTTCCATACGTGTCAAACGGCGCAAGACTTCTACGCGTTTTCTAGTAGGTGTTTCAATATATGCATGAGTGACTGTTCCTTTAGATTGGTCTTCATCAGTCACATCGATCCATTCAGGGTCTACATTGAACCATTTAGGCAACTCTTGCATAACTTCATTGCTCGTAGCTGAAAAGAAAGCCATTTGGCGTTCTCCAGGTAATTTACTGACGACTTGCCGGACTGTATTCAATTGTTCTTGTTGCAATAATTGATCGGCTTCATCTAAAATAATGGTTCTGACTTGGTGTAGTTTTAATTTTTTAGTTTCTGCTATTTCCAAAATACGGCCAGGAGTTCCCACAATCACTTCTGGTCTTTCTTTTAATTTTTCAATCTGACGGTTTTTATTTGCGCCGCCGATCATGGTCTGTACTGTTAATTCCAGCTGCTTGCCCCATTCTTTTACGACGGCTGCAACTTGGACTGCCAATTCCTGTGAAGGAGCCAAAATCACTAACTGGACACCAGATTTTGGTCGGATCTGTTCAATCGAAGGCAAGGTATACGCTACTGTTTTCCCGGTTCCCGTTGGAGAGATTCCCACTACATCTCGACCTTCTTTTAGGGGTTCATACACTTTATTTTGAATGGCAGAAGGTGTCGTATACTCTAATTTCTCCCAATACTGCTGTAAGGCAGGCACTAATTGTTCTTTCATTTTATGCTGTCCTCGTTTCTCTATTTTCCATTATCGGTCCGTTCATTACTTTCTATCATACCAAAAAAGCTGTAAAAGCTAAAGCAGCGAAACAGCAAAATAAAAAAAGCGAGACAAGCCCGCCTTGACCTCCGTAAAAATAGGGAATACGCCCCTGAATGAGCATACTGCGCAATGGGAAGTAGTCATCTTTTTTACGAGAGGTCAGGGCTTGAACGCTAGAGATCGAATGCAAAAAACTTATAATACACTACTCTATAAAAAAGAACAGGAAAAGCGAAGCAATCCTAAAAGCAAGTGTTCCTTTTAAGATGTTCTCCTTTTTCTGTTCTGTTAACCCTTTTCTTAATTCAATTACGCTTTTTTATCCGCTTCGAAGACAATTCCAGCATCTTGGCGAAGATCCGTCAACACGCGGTTAACTTGACGGCTTAACTCTTGCCATTCGGTGTAGTTTTTCAGTTGTTTTTCATCAGTCGGGTTATTTAATACCTCTGCAAAAGCTTGTGCTTCTTCTGTCATCGGATTAGCAATAATCGTTTGAGCAATATTTTCTTTTAAATCGGTTTTACGATCAATCAATTCAATCGTCGTGATGCCGGTAACGCCATCCATTGAAAGGGTTTTGTTTAACCCATAAATCTCAGAAGGCAAATAAGAATTGGCGATTTTACCGGTATTGATCGTTACATCAAAATCAGGATAACGCAGAATCGCAGTTCCTTTTCCGTCCACACCTGTTGCAATCTTAGTGCAGAAATAATGGCTTGAATCCGGTACACCAAACCAAGAAAGAGCTGCATAGATTGGGTAAACACCTAAATCTGCTAAGGCTCCGCCTGAATAAGTCAAAGAAAAAATATTGGGTTCGTGTCCCGCTAAGACTTGACTGTAACGCGAAGAGTATTTCATGTACGTAAAATTAGCGCCTTGAAGGCTTTCAATATTTTTAATTTCGTTTTTGACAATGTTAAAGTTTTCTTCGTGAATATGACGAGCAGCTTCAAATAAAAAAACGTTATTTTCTTTCGCGACTTTTACTGCTGCTTCCCATTCTGTTGGATTCGAGAACATCGGCTTTTCTACGATGACGTGTTTGCCGGCTTTCATCAAAGTCATAGCTTGTTCAAAATGCAAACTATTTGGTGATGCAACATACATGACGTCTATTTCTGGATGTTGCGCATAAACATCTAAGTCTATTTCAAAAACAGTTGCTCCATACGGTTCTCCAAATGCCTTAGCTTTTTCAACCGTTCTTGAATAAACCCCTACCATTTCATATAAACCTGTCTCAATTGCTGCATCTACAAATTGATTCGTGATCCAATTTGTTCCAATAATTCCTAAACGTAATGCCATAGTGATCTCCTCCAGCTCATTTCAATATCTTACTGACTTTTTTCCTTTTGCATAAAAGTAGAAAACGTTTTTTTTCATTCTTATCATATCAAATTTTCATGAGCATGAACAGAAAGAGTTTTCCTTTTATGTTTGCTTTCCTTTTGGTTGATTATGAAACGTATTTTTT